>PSRM01000179.1 GCA_003176045.1 Verrucomicrobiota bacterium
GACGCCGGGCTGAAAAGCCCGGCTCACCGGCAGCCTGGAAAGGCTGCCCTACGTCACAGTAGTTATGCCCGCAAACACTTAGTGAGAACAGCCCGATTCAACGCAAAGGCGCAAAGATGCAAAGACGCAAAGATGAGAATGACTGCTTGACTTAAAAACGCAGTTCTGATTGAGTTTTTACCAGGAACGAACTCGGAATGAGAACCGTTCGGAAAATTGCGCTCGCAATCGCCTTGTTCATCATCGGCGCCGCGCTGACGGCGCGTGGCGCGGGCGTTACGATCATCACACACGGGTTGAATGGCGATGCTGACGGTTGGGTGAGCGGGATGGCGGCCCAAATCCCGAACTATCCTGCATTTCCAGGCACAAACTATACCTTCTACAAAATATACTTCGTTCCAACTGGCACAGGGTCATACCGGCTCGCGTGGGGTCGTCTCGGCGGCAGTCAGCCACTGTCTACGGACTCCGGTCAGATTGTGGTTGCGCTGGACTGGGGCCAGTTAGCGGATGGCAACTCTTATAGTACCTACCAGGTCGCGGCTCCGGTTGCTTCTGCATTGCAGGACACGAGCTTCATTTCGGAACTGAATGGCCATGCCCTTTGCGAACTGCCGCTTCACCTGATCGGGCACAGTCGGGGAGGCTCACTCATGGCCGAGACCAGCCGGTACTTGGGAACGAATGGTGTGTGGGTGGACCATCTAACCACTCTGGATCCACACCCTTTGAACAACGACGGTTTTGATTTGGATGGTCTGCTTTACTCAGTCACCGATGCTCCAGTCCGCTACACGACCTGCCTAAGCGTTCTTTATCGCGACAACTATTGGCAGGACGATGCAACGTTTGTTTATGGAGAGCCGGTTTGGGGAGCATTCAATCGGCAACTTTCTGGCATTCAGCTCAGCGGCGGTTATCAGGATGACCATTCCAACGTGCATCTTTGGTATCACGGGACCGTGGACAGGCAAAATCCTGCATCCGACGGAGAGGCGCAGATTACGAGCGCTGAATTGGCCAACTGGTACACTGCTTACGAAGCGCACGGCGCAAACGCTGGATTTAAATGGAGCCTCATTGGGGGCGGTGATCGCATGAGTTACGATGCGCCTGCGGGGGGTTGGTTAATAATTCGAGACGGTTACAACCAAGTGTGGGATTTGGGGGCAGGCACCCAGTTCAACAATCGCGCGACGTTGCCCCGCAATAACGGCAACTGGCCCAACGTCATCAAGTTTAATCTGATCGGTTCCAACCCAGTGCCACAAACCACCAATATTTTCGTGAAGTATTTCTATCAATGGGCTGCGTCCTCGGTTTCGAATGGGAACGCCAGCGTGGGGTTTTATCTCGACGACGATCTCAATCCGTTTAATGACAACGCCCGGCTTCTGACACAGATAAGCGTTCCCGCGAATGGCTCTAACTATGTTAGTTCTCAAACAGTCAGCCTGGCGCTCGATTCAGAGAATGCATCCGCTGGCCAGCATAGCCTTTACGCCAAGATCACGGCCGGTGGAAGGTCACGCTACCTTTATGCCCCCGAAATCCTGACAGTGCTCCCGCCTTCGGATACGGTCAAGCCCATCGTAAAAATCAGCGAACCTACGGTTGGCGCGCGCGTCACTGGTCCGGTGCTGTCCATGCAAGGCACGGCCAGCGACAATGTGGACGTTGTGCGGGTTGAATACCGGATCGAGAACGCCAACGGCACTGGACAATACGAGCAACTCCCCGCGACACCCGCTGGACCTGGGACTGTGAACTGGTTTACCAGCTTGCCTTCTTCCGGATTGGCCGCCGGAACAAACACGCTGCGAGTCCGCGCGTTCGATTCTTCAGGCAACATCGGCGAAGTCTCCGTTTCCTTTACGTATGTTGTTCAGAGCCAATTGACCGTTTCCATCAGCGGCCACGGCTCTGTCACGCCGGATTTGAACGGGCAGTTCCTACAAGTGGGCAAGAGCTATACGTTGACGGCTAAACCAGCAGCAGATTCGATTTTCGTAAATTGGACGGTCGGATTCGTGTCAGGAAGCTCCGCGATAAAATTTGTCATGCAGCAAGATCTCGCTCTTCAGGCCAATTTCATCCCCAATCCTTTCATTCTGCTCAAAGGCAGCTATAGCGGCATCTTTTACAATCCGACTAACCTCACCTCGGACAAAGCCGGATCATTCATGGCAACGGTCAGTGGTAAGGGCGTCTGTTCTGCCAGGACAGTCGTCGGGGGCAAAAGTTTTACCATGCGCGGTGCTTTCGATCCGACCGGATTCATGACAAATGCTGTCCCGCGGCCAGGGCTGTCACCTCTGTTTTTCCAACTTAGTCTCGATCTCAGCGGCGGGGATCAAATCACAGGCCAGGTGACGGATGGCGCCTGGATATCTGCGTTGACCGCCTACCGGGCCGGGTTCAGCGCCTCCCGAAATCCATGGCCGCAACCTTCCAAGTACACTTTGGCCATCCCGGGCAGTGAGGACGCTGATCTCGGCCCATCAGGTTTTGGCGGCGCTTCGCTTGCAGTGGACGCAAACGGTGGCGTCAAGGTCTCGGGAGCGCTCGCCGACAATTCCAAATTCACCAGCAGCGGGTTTCTTTCGAAGGATGCGATTTTTCCGATTTTTGCAGCACTTTATCAGGGCAAGGGAGTACTCATCGGTTGGGCTGCGACCACAAATACGCCCGCTTCCGATTTGACCGCAGACATGCTTTGGGTCAAAGCCGCGGACCCAGCAAGCGCTCTGTATCCGGCTGGATTCGGATTCGAAGCTGCGTGCATAGGCTCCAAGTACACCCCTGCTGTGGCCCCTGCATCAGCGCTAACATTTACCAATGGCGTTGCACTCCTCCAGCACGGAGGACTGCCAACAATCTTCACAAATCAATTCATGATCATCGCCGGTAACAAGGTCCTGAACGTGGGCACGAATAAAATGGCCTTATCTGTTTCTACCTCGACGGGGCTATTCAGCGGCACAGTGAGCGATCCCAGTACCGGCACTCCGCTTCCATGTTCTGGTGTGCTGCTTCAAAATGTCAGTGCAGGCTATGGCTTCTTCCTGCGGGATGGTCAAAGCGGCAGTATTTATCTGGGCCCGCCAGGGCCGTGAAGAATATCTTCGCCCGATGAACACCATCCCCGTTCTTCTCCTGCTGAGCTTTGCCCCCGCGGCTTACCTGTGTGTGGCGATGTATTTCAAGGACAAGTATGAACCGGAGCCGAAACGGCTGCTTTTTGCTGCATTTCTGGCTGGCTGCCTCCTGATGATTCCAGCCGGCATGATCGAGCTTTTTCTGATGTACGTAAGCGGTGGGCGGAGGCCCGGCTTGGGTCATGCGCTTTTCAATGCGTTCGCGGTCGCCGCGATGGTTGAAGAAAGTCTAAAGTTTTGTGTGCTTCGGTTTCATGCCTATCCTAAGAAAGACTTCAATGAACCGCTGGACGGAATTGTCTATGGCTCTTTCATCGCCCTTGGTTTCGCGACAGTCGAAAACGTGGCCTACGTGCTCGCCAATGGATTTGGCACGGGCATAGTCAGGATGTTCATATCTGTGCCAGGTCATTATGCCTGGGGAGTCATCCTGGGATATTACGTTGGCAAGGCAAAGTTTGAGCCGCACAACCACCTGCTGCACAGTCTGCGGGGCCTCGTGTACGCGGTGCTGCTGCACGGCGCCTTTGATGCCTTTCTCTTCCAGAAAGTGACCCCGGTACTCTGGCTCTTAACCCTGGTCACCCTGGTCATCAGCTTGCGTATCGCGCGCCGGGAAATCAAGGAACTGCAAGCCGATTCCTTCTGGCGTTTTGGCGGCAAGACCGCCGCGCTCGCGCCCCTTCCTGTTCAGAAAGACCCTGGCGCATCAGGGTGACTTTGCTCGGTAAAAACGGCGGGCGATATTCGTAGATTGAAAATCCGTGAATTGGTAATGCCCCGGGGGTGTCTCGGTCAAATGACCAAGCACGGTCCAGTTGCTTCGAGGCAGGAGGACGTTGGTGGCAGCCACCAGAGTGAAACTCAGGCCGGAAAAATTGGTTAAGGAAATCTGGAGCGCGCCGTTGGTGAGTCTGGCTGCGGACAGGGTACCGACCTGCGCCACTTGCAAGGTGAACTGGCGGCTTTGGACTCTGGAATCCTGAAGATTGGTGAAGAGCAGGTTGGCAGTGTAGCTGCCCGGAGACAAGGCGTTGGCTGCGGAGTTTAGGCTGGCGGATACGTTGGTGGACGCGATGGAGGCCAGAGTGCCACCGGCGGGTGAAGCATTGAGCCAACTAGATGTGTTGGCCACTGCCCAGTGCACCGAAGCGGCGCTGAGATTGGTCGCGGTAAAGATCTGATTCGATATGCTGAAAGGACCGCCGGACAGGCCGGTGGACACGACTGCCTGAGTAGGAGTTAGCTGAAGGGCTTCAATGGCCTGCAAGGTGAACTGGCGAATCTGGACTGTGCCGCTGAGCAGATTGGTAAAGGCGAGGTTAGCAGTGTAAGTGCCGGGTGCCAGGGCGAAGGCCGCTGAGTTTAGACTCACCGTCGTGTTGGTGGACTTGGAGGGGGCCAGTGTGCCATTTGAAAGAGATGCGCTCAGCCAAACGGAGGTGTTGGCCATGCTCCAATTCAGCGACCCGGTGCCGACATTTGTAACGGTGAAGACCTGGTTAGACGTGCTGAAAAAGCCACCAGATGGTCCGGTGGACACCGCAGCCTGAGCGGGGGTTATCTGGAGGGGCTCGAACCGGCCAAGGCGAATGGTGTAATTGTAAGCATCGGCCACATAGAGGTTGGCCGCGGCGTCCACCGCCACGCTCGAAGGATAATAAAACAGAGCGTTGGTCCCAGCTCCATCGCTGCTGCCGAAGATGCCGGCCTGCCCGGCCAGCGTGCTGACCAGCCCCGCCGGCGTGATCTTCCGAATTGTGTTATTGTATTTGTCCGCCACGTACAGATTGGTCGCGCTGTCCATCACCAGGCCGGAAGGGTTGTTAAACAGAGCGTTGGTTCCTGTCCCATCGACACTGCCAGAGATACCGGCCTGTCCGGCCAGCGTGCTGACCACGCCCGCAGGTGTAATCTTGCGAATGGTGTTGTTCAAGGTGTCTGCCACGTACACATTGGTCGCGCCGTCCAACGCCACACCAAAAGGGTAGTAAAATCGGGCGTTGTTGCTGCTACCATCGGCGCTGCCGAAACTGCCCGCCAGTCCTGCCAACGTGCTGACTGCGCCTGTAGGCGTAACCTTGCGAATGGTGGAATTGTCGGTGTCCGCCACATAAACATTGCCTGCGCCGTCCACCGCCACACCCGTCGGGCCGTAAAATTGCGCGTTCGTTCCGGTTCCATTGGCGCTGCCAGCGAGGCCGGCAAACCCGGCCAGGGTCGTGACCACTCCGGCCGGCGTGACCTTTCGAATCGTTTGATTGCCAGAGTCGCCCACATAGAGGTTGCCCGCGCTGTCCACCGCCACGTCATGAGGATAGGCAAAAAGAGCGTTGGTGGTGGTGCCGTCGTCGCTGCCCTGAACGCCGGCTTGTCCGGCCAGCGTGCTGACCGCTCGGGCCGTCGTGATCTTGCGGATCGTGCTATTGAAGGTGTCTGCCACGTAAACGTTGCCCGCGCTGTCCACCGCGACACCCGAAGGGAGGTCAAACAGGGCGTTGGTTCCTGTGCCATCGGTGCTGCCAATAGTCCCGGCAGATCCGGCCAATGTGGTGAAGCTATATGGCTGCGAAAGGCCGGCAGTTGGAAGGAAGAACCAGAGGCCGATGGCGGTCATAAGCCGGAATCGTTCAGTCCCTCCAACAGTGTGCGAGAACAGTTCTGTTAAGTACCGTCGCGTAACTGTTTATGTTAAGTCGCCGCTGACACGATGGCAAATGGAATCTGGGCCAGGAACCAGGAATTTTTTCGATCTTTTCTCTTGCACTGCGTCCCGATTTTCCAGTAAACTAACTTTCCAGATAAGCCCGCGCTACGCCTGCCAGCAGAAGGCTTAAGCGCAACGCGGTGACCCAGCGAACAACCAAGCATAATAGTGTTTAGAAAGAACCATCCTCCTATGACTACGAAGCTGTTTACTATTGCAACGGGAAACGAAGTGCGGCAGAAAGCACTTGTAAAAGCCCCAAGCATCATCACCTGGCGCGTATTAAGGCAAGGTCTTCTGGTGTTTGGGGGAATTGGGCTCTGGATGCTGACGATGACTCCTTGCAGCGGCATTATTCTTAACGCCGGCGCGGCCGCCAACAACTCGATCGCGGACGTAACTCCCGGATTCATTGAGACCATGACCAGCACTCTCTACACGGACAATAGCAGTTCGAATCCACAGCAAATGACCTCCTGCCCCTGGATACTCCCCTCGCTGGCCAACGCGGGATTCGCCGGGAGCAATGGCTGGAACTTTACCTTTGACGGCGGCGCGGCCGCTGCCAAAACGCTCAGCGACCTGAGCATTGGCACCTACAAGGCCCTGGTCAAAAATGACGTGGGCTGGACGGATCCGAATGGGACGAATTGGGTCCCGCGATATACTAATTCGGAAGCAGGAGGGGCTTTTTTGCAGCTTAACTTCAACCCGACCGCTGGGGACCCATTTGTTGGCAAAACGGTGCATTGGATTCAAGCTCTCCAGGTGACGGCCCCTGCCATCGGCCAAACAAACAGTGTTTATTTAGACAATGGCGGCGCCACAACGCCCTACTACGATCTAGTGTCCGCCGGCGGCCCCACGTGGTTTTTTGATAATCCGTCGCGTCAGGAAATGGAGTACGAGGGCAACCCGGTCGCTGACTGGCAAGGGCAGGTTTTCTTAGCGCTGGACAATGGCGCCGGCGGTGGCTTTACGCACAACGTAACGATTTATGGCGGCGAATGGTGGGGTTTCCAGCTCACCATGAACGACATCGTTCCTGAGCCTTCCGGCTTTTCGATCCTCGCTCTTGGGGCGGGGACGCTGCTTTTCTTCACCCGGCGGCAAAGCCGTCCCAGCCGGGCTGGAGCCGGCTGACGCCCGGTGTTATTAATGAAAAGGTTATGGCCGGGCTAGAGCGTACCCAGCTTTTCCTTCGGCACGGCGCCAGTTGTTCGCTGGCGCCGGACGGTGATTGGCCAGAGATTACCACTGAATTCAACAGCGCGATTGGTCTTTTGCAAGCTAAGGTTCTCGCTGCCGACGGTTTCATACTGAATGTTTTCGCCGGCTTCGTAAGTCACCGTGCCGTTGGCAAATTCGGCGGCCAGGCACCCTTTGGGCTGGAGCGTGACTTTTAGCGAGGCCCCCGGAGAGGTCAATTCGGCCGTCGTACCGCCGACTAATATGACGGCATCGCGGTTGCGCAGGATGAGCGCCGAGGCGTCTGTGTGCACGCTCAGGCCATCGTCAAAGCGCGCCTGCTCAGAACCCAGCACCAGGTAATACGTGTTGGCTTGCGTTTTGAGACAAACGGAATGGACGTTGTCCCCCTGGGCAACGGCCCGGAGATTGGGAGTGTCGCGCCATGCGTCGGCCACGGCCAGGAACGTGGAATCGCCATGCCTCCGCACGCACAGGCTCTGGCAGGGCGGATGTTCTTTGGTGATGACGGCCTGGTCCACCGGGTAGGTTTGAAGCGCAAACACTTCTGTGCCGGGAGCCCCGAGCATGGTTACCCTGGAAGTCACGTCCTTGAGTTTCCACCGCGCCTCCCAGGTTCCATCGGTGCGGCCAGTCCGCGCCTGAGGAACTCCATGGGCCAGCCAATTGGCTGGGGTGAAGGGCTCCTCTTTCAAAGGCAGATCAAGCTCAGGTGCTGCACCGGCGTGGTGCAACATCCAATCCTGCACCTTTACGCCGCGGACGCTGAATTGGTCCAGGTAAATGTCTTCGAACAGTATCACGGTGCGGCGGTACTCTTGCGTTTGGGGATATAGGTGATCGGCGTTCAATTCGGCGACTTTAGCCATTGGACTGGTGAAGAAATAATCCACCCTGGGAACTTCCTGGCCGCGCAAACTCGTGCCTGGCTTCTGGGAAGTCGAATCAACGGTGACCGTGTTGTGCATGGGGGAGAGTCGCGCCAAATCGTGAGTGACGTCCTCATTGTAAGGGGTCGCTTTTTCCAGTGCCAACAATTGGCCCTGCGAATAACTCAGCAAATTGAGGCGATCGGCGTGCTGATGGCCGCTGCCTGCGGCGAGCGCGTTGAGTCCGACCCAAACGCGATTGCCGTGCCATTCGTTCCGGAGCGAAACCCAGCCGCTGGACAAGTAACTGCTGGTGAACGGGGTGGGTTCCTGCCGGATTTCCGGCGCGCCATAGAGCAGTGCGGCCCAGGACCGGTTTCCGTTCCGAAACGTTTCGTAGTCTGCCACGGCTTTGAGTCCGAAATAGCGGTATCCGACTTCCGCGCAGGCGTAGTAATCATCCATGCCCGCACGGGGCGCCATCGAATCGCCCACCGTGGGCATAGTGCGATCCGGCATGGCCATGGCCATGAACCATTCCAAGGCCCGCTCAAGCACACGGCCATCAGGATTTTCGGGGCTCGTCAGGTCGTACTTGGCCGGCGGGAAACGCTTGGGATCCATTTGGGCGAGGTTGTGGGAGAGCACGGCGCACTCGCACAAGGCGGAAACCGGATACAAGTGGTAGCCCGAGCACAGCTCCAAAAAACCGCCATCGGGTTTGAAATGGGTGGCCAATACTCGGCGCAGGCTGCGATGGTCCGGGCGTTTCTCCGGGGCAGCTTCACCGAAACCGAAGCTCCAGTCAATCAGGTCGGGTCGTTCCAGCGCCAGGGCGGTCTGCACGATGGTTCGGTGCCATTGGTACACGTTGTTGAGGTCGTAGCCATAAATCGGTTCGAGCATCACGTCATCAAGCATCCGTTGGAGCACGACCTTCTCGAAGCGCGTTCGCTGTTCCGCGGTCATGTATTGGCGCAGCACTTCGTACCCGCGGGCCAGGTCGAAGAGCACCACGCTGTCACCCTCGCGATGATAAGTGAGAAGCACGTTCATAATCGGACTTGGGTCTCGCTTGGTCTTGAGCCCCTCGATCGTGTCGGCGTACAGCATCAAAATCTCGACTCCTCGGCGCGAGTAGGCCCCATGAGGGTCCGGGTTCACCGCGGCCATGATCCCGAGGTCCGCCGCCGCCGCGCAAGCCCACTCATAAAACAGGCAGGCCCAGCCGTCGTAGAGCGTGCCATGGTAGCGGTTTCCGGCGCCATAGACCCCGGGGTCCACATCGTGCGCAAAGCGTTTGCCGCAAGTGGGACAGACAAACGAGTCGGAGGTGAAGGGGTCAAAGGTCAGCCGGCAACGGTCGGTGGGACAGGAGAAATTGTGATAAACATTCCCCGTTTTGCGTGGAAAAACTGCGCGGAGCTTTTCCGAAGGCACCTGGACCCAATTCTCCAGTTCCGCGCGCCTCGCCTCATACGCGCGGCGCGCCCAGGCTTGCTCTTTCAATTTCGACCGGATTTCATTGAAGGTGCTCTTTATGACGAAGCCAGCGGGATGTTCCCAATGGATGGGCTCGTGGGCCGGGGGGTTGGTGCTCGTCGAAGGAATGGCGTCGGAGGCGAGACACGGGATCGCAGCCAAAGCCATTAGCACCCAGACATGAAGGAGTGAGCGAGCCATTGACGCATGATGCGTGCGCCACCAGGCGGCAGTCAATTCTGTTGAGACTGGAAAGGGGTGCTTTGATCGGCCAGTATGCATGGTGTGCGTGAGAAATTAGTCTCCAGCGGGAAACGAAATCGGCCAATCAGCTTGCCGCTCCTCCTCCTGTTGGCCTTAAGTCCGGTTTTTTGTTCCGCACAGCAACCGGCCACCCCTTGGGATTACGATGCGTTTCACAAGGCTCATCCCGAACTTGTCTGTAAGAGCGTCTCTTCCCAATCCGGCAAAGCGCAATTGGAACCGGCGCTGGACTTCTGTCGTCCGGGCGAATCGAAGGCCGCGGAGAACGAGGCGTTGCGACAGCGGTTGCTGGCAACATGGCGGGAGTTGCTCGGGCGATCAGCGCGCAACACCGGGCCGCTTGAGTCCGTCGTGCTGGAGGAAAAGACGTTCGATCATTACCTGTGTAAGAAAGTGGAATACACAGGTGATCCCGGCGAGCGGGTTCGCGGGTGGCTGTTCATTCCCAAGGAGCTGAACCAAAAAGCACCGGCGATGCTTTGTTTGCACCAGACTGTGCGCAGCGGCAAAGACCAGGCGGCCGGGGTGGCGGAGATTCAGCCGGAGTTGGCGTTTGGACCGCTGCTGGCCGAGCGCGGCTTCGTCACGCTCTGTCCCGATGCCATCTGCTTTGGGGAACGCTACCAGGTCGGCGGCAGTTTTTATTGCCATTACGGCGATGCGGTCCGGATTTATCGCGGCGACGCTGGCCGTAGCATCATGTCCAAGATGGTGGATGACGCGATGCGGGCGGTTGATTATTTGAGTTCGCTGCCGGAAGTGGACCCCAAGCGGATTGGCTCAATTGGCCATTCGCATGGCGGCTATGGGACCCTCTTCGCCATGGCGTTCGATCCCCGCATCAAAGCTGGGGTAGTCAGTTGCGGCTTCACGTGTTTTCGGTCCGACCCGACGCCGCAGCGCTGGTATCGGGGCACGGCCTTGATCCCCATGCTGGGCGGGTTCGAGCACCGGATGGCCGACACGCCGGTGGATTTTCACCACCTGTTCGCCGCCATCAGCCCGCGGCCACTTTTCTTGTCGGTGGCCTTGAACGACAGTATTTTCCCCAAGCCCGGCGATATCCCCTGGATCGAGCGCGATGTGCGTTCAGTTTATCAACGCGAGAAGGCGTCCGGCAATTTCCAGGTCTATAGTTTTGCCGGCGCGCATGCCTTTACGCCTGAGGCGCGAGATCGGGCGTGGGCGTTTTTGGATCAACACCTGGAGCCGTGCGCGGTGGCCGCTGGACTCAAAAAACACAGCGCTTTTTATCCCTCCGACCGCATGGCCCCCATCCGCCAGAATCTCAACCACAGCCCCGAAGGCAGGAAACTGGCTCGAGATGCCATCGCTAAAGCGGCCTTCTGGAAAGACCTCCCGGATGAGCAGTTGAGCGATTTGGTTTTCGGCCCCGGCATCACTCGGAGCTGGATGGTCTGGTCAGACGGCTGGTGCCCGGCTTGCAAGAAATCGGTCCCGATGTATTCCTGGCAAATTGACGCGCAGAAAAAACCATGGAAGCTCATCTGCCCCAACTGCCGCGAAATTTTCCCGAAAAACGATTTTGCCGCCTTTTACAAATCGGGCCTCAACGAGCACGGCCTGTTTGAGCCGCCCCGCGCCAATCGCGCGCTGTTATTCAATACGGAGCATCCTGAGGTCAGTGATCCGTTGCACAACTTCGGAGTGGATGATGGCGAGGGCTTCGTGCAGGCGGGCAAGCGCTGGCGCTTCATCGGCGCCTATCTCATTTATGGGCAATTCAAACAATTGATCCTGGGCGGCATTCGCTCCTGCTCCACTGCTTATGCGCTGAGCGGCCAGCAAGTTTATGCGCACAAGGCGGCGGTATTGCTGGATCGGTTGGCCGATGTCTATCCGGGTTTTGATTTCCACGCGCAAGGGCTGGTCTATGAAAAAGCCGGCCAGCATGGCTACATCTCGGTTTGGCATGACGCGTGCGAAGAAACGCGGGAATTGGCGCTGGCTTACGATCAGATTTTCGACGGTCTAGCCGGGGACAACAACCTGGTAACCTTTGTCCAAAAGCGCTCGCGCGAACTGGCAACGCCGATGGCGAAGAATTCGCTCGCCGGTCTCCAGCGCAACATCGAGGTCCGGATATTACGAGATGCCCTGGCTAACCAGCAGAAAATCCATAGCAACTTCCCGCGCGAACCGATCACGGTCACGACCATTAAGGCGGTGCTGGATTGGCCGGAGAACCGCGCCGAGATCGAGGCTGCGATTGATGGGTTTGTCAAACCGGCCACCGCCGTGGACGGCTTAACTGGCGAGAAAGGTCTGGGTGGTTACTCCGCTTACACGATTGCCGGCCTGGCTGTTTTGTTGGAGAACTTTGCTCGAGTGGAGCCCGATTTTCTGCGAGATGCTTTCAAACGCAATCCCAATCTGCTGAAGACATGGCGCTTTCATATTGATACGCTCTGCCTGGACCGCTTTTACCCTAACTCCGGGGACTGCGGCGGTTTTGCTCATCCTTACGACCATTATGTGGGCGCCGCGTTTTCTCAAGATCCAGCCGATCCGCTGGCGCCTTCGATGTTTTCGTTTTTCTGGCGGCTCTACGAAGCGACCGGTGATCCGGCTTATGTCCAAGTTCTCTACCGCGAAAATGGCGGCAAGGCAGACGGCCTGCCGCACGATTTGTTCGCCGATGATCCGGGCGCGTTCCGCAAAAATGTCGCGAAGGTAATTAAAGAGCACGGCTCGGAATTCAAACTGGGCAGTGTTAATAAGGAAGCCTGGCACATCGGCATCCTGCGTTCGGGTCAAGGCCGGAACCGGCGAGCCCTGTGGCTGGATTACGATTCCGGCGGCGCGCACGCGCATCATGATGGGATGACCCTGGGCCTGTTTGCCTGGGGCCAGGACCTGCTGCCCGATTTCGGCTACCCGCCGGTTCAATACGGCGGCTGGGGAACGGAGAAGGCGCAGTGGTACACGCTGACTTCGGCGCACAACACGGTTTGCGTTGACAACGGCAACACGCGCGACGGCGCCGGAGCAACCACGCTCTGGGCTGACGGCGAGCAATTCCACGCCATCCGTGCCGCAGGCGCCAACCTCATCGGCGGCCAGCAGTTCGAGCGCACCGCCATCCTCGTGGATGTATCGCCCGAGCAATTCTATGTCCTGGACATCTTCCGCGTCGTCGGCGGCGCCACCCACACCAAACACGTCTATGGCCCCGCCGGCCAACTCTCGACCAGCGCGCTTCACCTTCAACCCGCCAACTCGCTCTGTCCCCCTGGCGCCCAACTGCGCGGTTTCCGCTCCGACCCGCACCCGCCAACTCCCTGGTCGGCCACCTGGACGCTGGATGTTAATGGAGCGCGGACGGCCTCGTCCGCACGATCAACGGCTCCTACATCCGCAAGCACCACGCATCCTGCTCCACCCGCCGAATTGCAACTTCGTTACACCGACCTGACCAGTGACGCTCAAGCCATTACCGCCGATGCATGGATCGCACGCGCGATCGGCGAGATTCGAGAGTTCTGGATTCCCACTTTGATGGTTCAACGCCAGGGCGCAGCGCCGCTGGCCTCAACTTTCATTTCGGTATTCGAGCCCTTCGAGCGGCAACCGACCTGCGCGGATATTCGCAAGCTTCCACTGCAATCCAACGCGCCGGAATCCGCCGTAGCCGTCGAAATCCGTCTCGCCTCAGGCGAACGCGACGTGATCCTGGCGACCGACCCACAGAAGCCTTCGGAGCTTATCGGTGCCGACGGCCAATTCCGATTCGACGGTGATCTCTGCTGGGCACGGCTGAACCCAAAAGGCAAATTGCAGCACATCGCCCTGAGCGGCTGGCGCGCCTTTAAAGGCGGTTCAACCCGGCTCGAAGCCACGCCAGCGACAGGGTTTACCGAGTTTAAAATGGCCGCGGGCCACCTTCATTACCTGCGAGGCGATCAGAGCAAAATCAAAGTTACTGTTGAATAAGTGACTTCGATATTTGAGGCAAGTTAAAACGAGTTGTTCTGCTCCTGGGACGCGGCTGATGGGTTTACTAATGAGTTGAATCAAATGTCCCGCCGGCCCTCGTAATTTTGCGCATACGTCCGGCGGTTTTCCTCCTCAGCGGACCACCGCTCCACGGCGTTTCCTACCGAGGTACAAGTTCCTGCTTTCTTGGACGCTGTTCGCTGCGGAGCTTCCGATGGAGGTGCGGAAGTCTGCGGGTTGCGCATCCTTCCCTCAAGCGAATTGCTACGCGGCGGGAAGCTGGGAGCCGAATCGTCCGTCGAATTCGCCTGACCCGAGACTGACGAATCCTTGGATTTTTCAAGCCGCACCTGAGCAGTGCCAACCCAAGCCAACAAAAAGGTGATGGCAAAATATGCGGGAATCCAGACATGACCGAATCTCCAGGCCCCGACCTCCGGATCTGTAAGCGGACGTTGCCAAGAGTAATACAACCACTCTTTGACACCTCCGTGATGGCTTGCAGTACCTCGGCCTGTTGAGTCGGACACCCAGCCGTCCCGAGCGATAGCGCCGACTCGCCACCTTTCCGGTTGGAATCTCGGAACCTTTAGTGAGCTGTATACTGCGAATATTCCGAGTGTAGCTGAGCAGACGATGGCAATTGCTCTCAGCCACCGTCGAGAACTGCACACCAACGTTATCCCCGCCAGCAGCGCAGACCCAACCAGCACACATATAGCCGTTGCTGACACTGCCTCAATGACTCTCGTCCGAAGCGGAATATCGGCGTGATCGAGGCCCAGCGAAAGGCAAATCGAAATAGTGATGGCAACCCAAATGAGAAACCACCAAAAGCTTTTAAGGTATTCGCCGAGTTTGGTCGCGATCACTGGGACTTCACGTAAGTTGATAAATGTAAAGTTTCAGACTCAGCTTTTCTGCCGAGTTTCCAGTTTCGCAGCTGGCTCAGAAAGACCGTGGAACTTCTTCAATTACTCCGCACTCCTTAGACGATTTAGGCGTGGCCAGAAGGCTTCGGAGTTCGCAGCGGAATGCTTCTCCCATTAAGCGCACTGCGCCGGCGAGCCAAGTGCCGCAAATAGCCTTTTGATAGCGGAAGACCCCACCGCGCTGCAAAAGTAACAGGGTTGCCCAAAACGCCGGGAAAAAGGTGCTCCGCCTCGCAGCCCTTGCGAATGCGCTCCACTATTTCCTTTTCCGTCATGGTTCTAATATCCATTCGCTGCAAATCACTGTCAATCTTCAAGAAGTGTGCCAAGGAAGTTTTCTCTGAACTTTCGACGGCAATGTTCCAGGGCTCCGCCGCGCATGGAGAATTGGTCGTCAATCTGGCCGACGCCGATAGCTTTTGCATAGAACGGGGCGGAGTGAGCCGTCGCTTCCCCCCAAATGGAGCCTATCCCCAACCGTCCCGCCATCTCAGCCAGGCCGAACAGAATGCCCGAGCCCACACCTTCAATGACTGGCGCCGTTTTGCCAACGACGAGCGGATGTACTTCCAGGAATTCCAGAATCAGATTATGGCAGTAGGTGCGGCGGCACTGCGCGAGGCCCAACGCGGATGAGGATTGGAACCAATCCGCCTTTGCCAGCAGAATAAACGAAACCTCGGCTTGCGGGCTTGTTGCGATCGCAGCCCTGAACTCCGCCAGGTTAGTCGCGGTTGGAATTGATCGCCGATAGTATCGCCATCGATTCGAGGCGAGCCGCGCGAATTCCAACGAATCGCGTACAGCGGTTTTCTCGCGAACGGAGGCTGGCGCTCGCCACCGGTTAACCTGCATGGCGTCCCGTTCGTTTCCGAATACCAGTCCGACCCGGCGCGGGCGATCGGCAACAACGACCTGGAATTCCATCGGCCAAGTTTGGCAGAACATGGTCCTTTGACAATAGTTGACATTTTGAATAAGTCCTGCATCTGAAGCGTCTCTGCTAAGCAAAGCCCTCCGCCATGAACAATAAAGTTGCTGCCTCGATCACAGCTATTCTCTTCTCTGCCATTCTCGGGGCATTTAATGTTGCGGCCTTCGCCTCGGCCTCGGCGGAGCCCAAAGCTGACCGGCCGAACATCGTTATCATTTACATTGATGACATGGGCTATGCCGATATCGGGCCGTTTGGGGCGAAGGGGTACGCGACGCCGCACTTGGACCGCATGGCGAAGGAGGGGATGAAGTTCACCAGTTTCTATTCGGCGCAGGCGGTTTGTTCGGCCAGCCGGGCGGCGTTGATGACGGGTTGCTACCCGAACCGCATCGGCATCTACGGCGCGCTCGGGCCACATTCCAAGGTGGGCATTTCGAGCAATGAAATGACCATCGCCCAGGTCTGCAAGCAGCAAGGCTATGCCACCGCCATTTTCGGCAAGTGGCATCTGGGCGACGCCATGCAGTTCCTGCCGTTGCAGCACGGGTTCGACGAGTATTTCGGCCTGCCTTACTCGAACGACATGACCCCGCACCGTTACCCCGGCGAAACGCGGGACTACATGAAACTTCCGCTCATCAAGCAGAACACTGTCGTCAATCCCGACGTGGGCGACCCGGCGCAGGACCAGTTGACGACCTGGTACACGCAATACGCCGTGAGCTTTATTCATCGGCACAAGGACCAGCCATTCTTCCTCTATGTGCCGCATGCGATGGTACACGTGCCGCTGCACGTCTCGGACAAATTTCGCGGCAAAACCAAGCGAGGCCTCTTCGGCGACGCCGTGGAGGAATTGGATTGGTCCGTCGGCGAGATCATGGCTGCGCTCAAGCACGACCGGCTTGACGAGCGCACGCTGGTGATGTTTTGTTCCGACAACGGGCCCTGGCTCTGCTTCGGCGATCACGCCGGCTCGGCCTACCCACTGCGCGAAGGGAAGGGGACCAGTTGGGACGGCGGCGTGCGCGAGCCGACGTTGATGCGCTGGCCGGGCCACATCCCGGCCGGGCGTGTATGCGACGCGCCGCTGATGACCATTGACATGCTGCCGACTATCTCCCGCCTCATCGGCGCCAGGCCGCCTACGAACAAGATTGACGGCCTCGACATCTCGGAAGTCATTACCGGCAAGACCGACAAATCGCCGCACGAGGTGCTTTATTTCTATTACCACAAGGACGATCTTGAAGCGTTGCGCAGTGGCAAATGGAAGCTCGAATTGGCCCGCAGCTATCAATCGCTCAATGGCCGGCCCGGCGGCAAAAACGGGCGGCCGGCGAAGTACGATTCTTTGCAAATTGCGCAGCCGGAATTATTCGATCTGGACGCCGATCCCGGCCAGCACCACAACGTCGCGGCCGAGCACCCGGAGGTATTACAAAAGCTGTTGGCGGCGGCCGATCGGATGCGCGTCGAGTTGGGCGATGGTCTGACGAAGCAGGCCGGCGTCGAACGCCGTGAGCCGGGGCAGGCTACCGAGAAGGACGTCTTTCCGTCTGATGCCGCATTTCCAAAGGCATTAGATCCAAAGTACGGGCCAGGGCTTAAGGAGCCTGCGCTTAAGGAAGCGAGGGCTGGGTCGTAAGCCGGACTTCAACGCAAAGGCGCAAAGACGCAAAGACTAAGCGAAAACCTGTATGCGCTATCAAATCGAACTGGTGGATTCGAAACCAATTATTACGGCTGTGATTCGAAGCCGGGTGCCGAAACAAGAGTTGGCCCGGTTCGCAGTGTCTCGCTGATCGGACGGTCTGCCGATTGGAAATCGGCGATACAGCAGGTTGGAAACCTGCGCTACTTTTCCTGGTTCATTTCCGAACGCCTGCTTTGCGTGCAGTTGTTCTCGGCAGCGAGAAGTAGAAGGTGGCGCCTTTGTTGGGGTGGCCTTCGGCCCAGACGCGGCCGCCGTGGCGGGAAATGATGCGGCGGACGTTGGCGAGCCCGATGCCTGTGCCTTCGAACTCGGCGGCCCGGTGCAAGCGCTGGAAAACGCCGAAGAGTTTGTGCGCGTAACGTGAATCAAAGCCCACGCCGTTGTCGCGCACGAAAATGATGTCTTCGCCGTCCTCCTGTCGGGCGCCGATTTCGATGTGGGCCACCTTGCGGGTGCGAGTGTATTTCAGGGCGTTGCTGATGAGATTGGCGAAAACCTGGCGAAGCAGGGCAGGGTCAGCCTCGACTTCGGGCAACTCGTTCAGGACCCATTCGACGTCGCGGCCTTTGGTGTCCTGGTGAAGGTCGCGGATGGCGCTTTCTACGAGGTCGGAAAGTGAAACGGTAGTCTTTTTGAACTCAGCTCGGGCAGTTCGGGAGAATTGAAGCAAGTCGTCAATAAGCCGGCCCATGTGTTTGGAGGATTGGGAAATGGTTTGCAAATGGCGGCGGGCCTCATCATCGAGCGCCTCAGCTTTGGTCGAGAGGAGAATTTCGATGAAGCCCTCGATATGACGCAGTGGGGCGCGCAAATCGTGAGAGACGGAGTAACTGAAGGCCTCCAGTTCTTTATTGGCGGCTTCTAGTTCGGCGGTGCGCTCAACGACGCGTTTTTCCAGGTCCTGGTTCAAGCGCCGGATTTCTTGTTCGTCCTGCTTGCGCTGGGACTGAAATTCGGCCTGTTGAAGGGCCCGATGCACTGCACCTGGCAGCCCGGCCAGGCGGTGTTTCAGCACAAAGTCGGCCGCGCCATTCTTGAGCGCTTTAATGGTGACTTCCTCACCGAGCGAGCCTGTGACGAAAATGAACGGAACGTCGGGGGCCTTCTTCTTTGCCAGCGACAGGGCGCTAAACCCGTCAAAAGCCGGCAGACCGTGGTCGGAAAGAATGACCGTGGGCCGGAATCGCTCCAGTTCGCGCAGAAAGCAGTCTTCGGTATCTACGCGTTTAAAGGAGAAATCGAATCCACCCTCTTTGAGAGTGTGTTCGACAATTGTGGCATCGCGAGGTTCGTCCTCGACCATCAGAATTCTCAGTTTCTTTTTGATAAATCTATTCTACTGAATTTATTGATTGTAGGAAATGGGGCAAATTGGGGTGAAGACCGTAACGGTGCGTGGGAGATGGAGGGTTCAGGGTTCAGGGCTCAGGGGTTTGGCAAGGGTCCAAAAGTCCAAAGTCCACGCAAGGACCCCCAGAGGGGGCTGAAATTGGAAGAAACACCAAATCCTAACCGCTTGTAAACCAGTAACTTGCACGATGGTGTTTCTTGAGAGGTCCAAAGTGCGAACCCCGGGCGCGAAATCCGAAGTCTGGAGACCGGAACATGGGAAATGAGTAGAGGACGAGGATCCCTTGAAGGCACCTCCACGTGTCAATAGCAGGCCCTGGCTTCGCGAAGCTCAGCTTGGCGGGAGGCCTTGGACTGCGGAAGGCGCGTGAAGCTTCTGGCGAACAAAAGCTACTCGGGAGCGGACCATGTCTGAACTATCTTGGGCCGCACATGCAAGCGCGTCCTCAAACATCTCCTGACAAAACTTCCCCTCCGCGGCCCACTGGGATATCAGCACTTGAAGATACCAACAGCGCGCAGAGAAACAATCCGAAGAGGAAGGCCGGAATTCCGACGATGACAAAGGCGAGCCCGGCGGTGATACGCAAGGCTTGGCGCAAAAGGCGGTCTATCCGATGTCTCAATCCCTTCTTGATTAGCTTTAGACGTGCCAATTTTGAATCTCAACCCGCCTGTCATTTACTGACACAGTTAGCCTTTTCCGCAGATATTGCGCTTCGGGACAGGTTGTTCAGTGGGTATTTGCATCGAAATTCTTGCGGTTTTTACCCACTAGGGACCGAGGGAGGGAGGGCATAGGGTTGGCATCATAAGTATGGCAACCGACACCGCCGTATTCCCGCTCTCTTTGGGGCAGGAGAGCCTGTGGTTTCTGCACCAAATCAGCCCAACCAGTCCTGCATACAATCTGCCAGAGGCTTGGCGTTTAACAGGCACCTTAAATCTGCAGGCGTTGCAGCATGCCTTGGATGAAATGGTTCGCAGACATGAGACGCTGCGGACACGATTTAGTTCGGTAGAAGGGAAACCGGTTCAGATTGTTCTAGCGGAAGCGGCGGTGAAGGTGCGGGTGGTGGAGTTGGGAGAAGTTCAAAGTTCAAGGTTCAAAGTTCAAGGTTCAAGCCCGCAGGCCCGAAATCCGAGGTCCGAAGCTCGAAGCCCGAAGTCCGAAGGGGAAGGTCCGAAGATCGGAGCGGAGGATTCAGGGTTCAGGGGTCGGGGGGCTGTGGCTACGGATTCGAGGACGAGGACGAGGACGAGGACGAGGACGAGTGAGACGAATCTGGAAGACCTGATCCGGGAGGAGACGAGCAGGGCGTTTGATTTGCGGGAGGGGCCGCTGGTTAGGGTCACGGTGTTCAAATTGAAGGAAGAGGAACATATGTTGGTGATCAACATGCACCACATCATTTCGGATGAGTGGTCGCTGAGTGTCTTCCTGCGCGAGCTTGCGGAGCTTTACGCCGGACTCCTCGCGGGAAGAGACGTTGCGCTCCCCGAGTTGCCGATTCAATACGCCGATTTCGCCGTGTGGCAGCGCGATTGTCGGGAGGAGAAAACCTTTGGAGATCATCTTGCCTGGTGGAAGGAGCAACTTGGCGGGGAGCTTCCGCAGATCGAATTGCCCTTCCAGGGGCGCCGATCACCTGGTCAACCACCGGGCAAGACCTGCTTCAAAATGCTTCCCAGGGGCCTGATCGTTGGATTGAAGGAACTGAGCCGACGCAATGGGGCGACACTGTTCGTGACCTTGTTGGCGGCTTTCAAGGCTCTGCTGCACCGTTATACGCGCCAGACGGATATCATTGTCGGATCTCCAATGTCGGGCCGGGATCGGGTGGAGACAGAAACGCTCATAGGATTTTTCGTAAACACGCATGCGCTGCGAACAGATCTGCGTGACGATCCAACTTTCCCGGAGCTTCTGCAACGAGTTCGGCAGACAGTGCTTGGGGCGCAAGGGCATCAAGAGGTTCCTTTTGAAACCATTGTCAAAGAAATCCAACCACGGCGCGGTCCAGGGGAGCATCCAGTATTCCAGATCGCTTTCGGGCTTCAGACGGCGTTGACGGAGAAGTGGTGTTTGCCGGAGATCTCGGCAACACGAATTGAAGTGGATAATGGCGCGGCAAAGTTTGATTTGTCGTTGCTGGTGACTGAGACGGATGATGGGTTGCGGATTCGATGCGAATACGATGCCGGTTTGTTTGGGGGAGCGGCGATTGAGCGGTTGCTTGGCCATTTTGAGGTTTTGCTTAGGGACGCGATTGCCCGGCCTGAGTTGCGAATTTCTGAATTGGCGATTTTGAGTGAACAGGAGCGGCGGAAATTGCTGATGGAATGGAGCAATGGGCCTGCGCTTCATGATTTTCGAAGCGAAGTTGGACCAAGATCCCCCCTCACCCCGGCCCTCTCCCCCTCCGCGGGGGAGAGGGAGAATCGCAGGCCGCGTGAAGGCGAATCAGCGTCCACGGTCCCGACGCTGAATGAGCTTTTCGAAGAGCAATCCGCCCGTTCGCCTGACGCGGTGGCGGTATTATGTGGAACTGAGAGCATCACGTATGCGGAGCTTAATCGGCGGGCGGATTTACTGGCCGAGCATTTGCAAACGGCTGGGGTCGGCGCTGATGTGCCAGTTGGCGTTTGCCTGGAGCGTTCCATTGAGATGGTGGTGGCGCTTTTGGGTGTGCTCAAAGCAGGGGGAGCATACGTGCCGATGGATCCGGCGTATCCAGCGGACAGGCTAGGGTTCGTGCTGGCGGATTCGGGGGCGCCGGTCCTTTTAACCCAGCGAAAGCTGAAGGCCAAGGCGGAAGGGTTCAGGGTTCAGGGTTCAGGTCGCGAGGTAAAGGTGATCTGTGTGGAGGATGTTTGTGGGGAAGCCGACTCGTGGAAATCGAAGGGCGACGCAAATCGCAGCACGCAACACGCAACACCAAATCCGAAGCCCGAAATCCGAAAACCGAAATGCTCGGACCTGGCCTACATCATTTACACCTCTGGCTCGACGGGCCGGCCCAAGGGCGTTTCTTTGGAGCATCGTGGCGCGGTGGCACTAATGCACTGGGCTAAAGAAGGGTTCAAGTCAGAGGAGTTGTCAGGTGTGCTGGCCTCGACCTCGATCTGCTTCGATCTGTCTGTATTCGAGTTATTTGCGCCGTTGAGCTGGGGCGGTCGGGTGATTCTGGCGGAGAACGCGCTGGCATTGGGCAACCTGCCAGCGGCTCCGGAGGTAACCCTAATCAACACTGTGCCATCGGCCATGCGGGAGTTGCTGCGGCTCAAGGCGGTGCCGGCGACAGTAAAAGTGATCGCGTTGGCAGGGGAACCGTTGAGTGGGGCGTTGGTGGACCAGATATATGAGCAGACGAATGTGGGGAAGGTGTATGACTTGTATGGGCCTACAGAGACGACGACTTATTCGACCTGGGCGCTGAGGAGGGCAGGGGAACAGCCGAGGATCGGGAGGCCATTGCCTGGGGAGCAGGTATTTGTGCTGGATGAGCAGATGGAGCCTGTGCCGGTGGGAGTGGCGGGGGAGATCTATATAGGTGGTGTGGGGTTGGCGCGCGGTTATTTGAATCGTCCGGAGTTGACGGCTGAGCGATTTGTGGAGAATCCCTTCAAACGGAACCGACCCGCTGATCGGGATGAGGGAGTTTCCAGTGGTGGCGTTCCTGGGAGCGCGGGCATCTCTGCCCGCGAGAACAACGACAGCGTAACACGCGGGCAAGATGGCCGTGGCACGGCGGGCCAACGCGCTCCCAGGGACCGCCTGTATCGCACTGGGGACCTCGGGCGCTGGAGCGAGGATGGGCAGTTGGAGTATCTGGGCCGGCTGGATAATCAAGTGAAAGTGCGGGGGTATAGGATAGAGCTTGGAGAGATCGAGGCTTTGCTGAGGGAGCATCCGGCTGTTTGTGAGGCGGTGGTGCTGGCGAGGGAATTCAGTGTTGGGTCGGAGCGGTTGGACGAAACTGCGGATAAGCGGCTTGTTGCCTACGTGGTTGGGCGACCCGGTGCGAAACTGCCCGAAAATGAGCTCCGTCAATGGGTTGCCACGAAGCTGCCGGCCTACATGGAGCCCGCCCATTTTGTGGAACTGCAAAAGCTGCCTCTGACACCAAACGGAAAAGTGGACCGAAAAGCACTGCCGGAGCCGCACTTGGCACCCGGGAACGAATCCCCGAAGAACGGCACTCCGAGGAACGAAATCGAGACCGCTCTCGCGCAAATATGGTCTCAATTACTTGGGCGCAAAGCTGTGGGCATTCATCAGAATTTTTTTGAAATCGGAGGCCATTCATTGCTGGCGACCCAACTTGTGGCGCGCATCGCCCGAGCGCTCAAGATCGAGTTGCCCGTGCTGGCCGTGTTCGAGGCACCGACTGTGGCCAGGCTGGCTGAGCGCGTGATTGGAGCGGAATTGATGCAAACCCGGCAAGCTCCGGCAATTTCAACTGATGTCAGCCCTACAAGTGCGATCGACCTCCTCGAGCGCCTTGATGAACTCTCGGATGACGAAGTAGAGGAATTGCTGGAGCAGACGGAAGGGAAGGGAGCAACGGTATGAAAACGCTCTCGCAGGCTAGTAGGGTTGGCAAGGAAGCCCGCAGGCAGCTCCTGGAGCGCAAGCTCCGGAAACTTGCCGATGGACCGAGGGTCGCACCTTTGTCCTTTGCTCAACAACGGTTGTGGTTTCTAGATCAACTCGAACCTAATCGTCCACTCTATAACCTTCCCGTCCTGGTCCAATTCAAAGGTAAATTGGATGTGCCTGCACTGGAGAAGTCGCTGAACGCGATCATTTCGCGGCACGAAGTGTTGCGGACGCGATTTGTGAGCCAGAACGACGAACCGCGGCAAATCGTGACGCAGCCCGAACCGATTCCCCTCGAAATTAAGGAGGTTTCGGACAGTGGCGGGGAAGGGGTGCGGCCCGCTTGGGAGAAACTGATTCGCGCAGAGGCAGCGCGGCCATTTAATCTGAGTGAAGATCGCCTGTTGCGAGCGGTTCTTTTCCGTCTCGAGCCGGAGATCCACCTGCTGCTTCTGACTATGCACCACATAGTCTCCGACGAGTGGTCAGTTAGAATTCTCTTCCGAGAACTGGCGACGATCTATGCGGCAATGATCGAGAGCAGGCAGGCGAGGCTTCCGGCTCTGCCCATCCAATACGCTGATTACGCGCTCTGGCAACGCAAGTGGCTGAAGGGGCCCGTGCTGGAGGAGCATCTGAACTTCTGGAAAGAGCACCTGGCCGGCAATCCGCCCATTCTTGAGTTGGCCACCGACCATCCACGGCGCCCGAGTCCTGGCTTGGCCGGCGCAACCGTCCACCGGCGGTTCCCTATGGCTTTGGGGCAAGCCGTTAAGCAAATGGGCAATCGTCATGAGGCCACGTTGTACATGGTGTTGCTGGCTGCATTCAAAGCTTTGCTCTATCGCTATACCGGGCAGCAGGATCTGGTACTCGGCACTCCAATGGCCGGACGCAGCAGGCCGGAAACCGAGGAACTGGTCGGCTTTTTTGTGAATACGCTCCCGCTACGAAGCCGGGTACGGGGCGACATGACCTTTGAAGCGCTGCTGGCCCAGACGCGCAAGTTGACGTTGAACGCATACTCGCATCAGGAATTGCCTTTGGAAAAGCTGGTGGAAAGTTTGCGGCCCGAGCGTTCCGGTAGCCAGATGCCGTTCACGAACATCGTGTTCATGACCCAGAACACGCTTCCACACGACATTACGTTCCCTGGTCTGTCCTGGGAGTTTGTGGATGTTGACACTGGCACGGCGAAGTTTGATCTGACCGTTGCCGTGGAGGAAGCAGCATCCGGACTCACTGCGCGGGCCGAGTACAACACGGCGCTTTTTGAGAAGGCAACGGTTGAACGGCTGCTGAAACATTTCGAAGTCTTGTTGGACGGAATAGTTGCGCGCCCGAATGCGAGGCTGGCGGGTCTGCCCCTGCTGGGACCTGTGGAAAAGCACCAGTTGCTGGTCGCATGGAATGACACCCGGAAGTATTACCCGCAAAGAATGTGCCTTCACCAGATTTTTGAGGAGCAGGTTGCTCGAACGCCGAAAAGCATTGCCTTCAAGCAAAGCGGCGGACGGGAAGCGAGCAATCCTTCGGGTACGGCTGGATTTAAAGGCCAGCCAAGCCGCCGCTTGGGATCTCTCTTGGCGCGATTCTTTGAGGGAGCACGCGAAACGAGGGCAGATTGTAGGGTACGACGTGAGGAGCCTTCTGCGGCCAGCGGCCAAAGAGGGACTCCTTACGCCGTCCCCTACAGTGGGAAATTGACTTACGCGGGGTTAAACTCGCAGGCCAATCAACTGGCGCATTACCTGCGAAGGGAGCACGGGATTGGGCCGGGTGTTCCGGTGGGTGTTTGCCTCCAGAGTTCGGCGGAGATGCTCGTCGCGATGCTCGCGATCCTCAAAGCAGGGGGCGCTTACGTGCCGCTGGATCCCCGTAACCCCGCTGAGCGGTTGGAATTCATGCTTGGAGATACGGGGACACCCGTGCTTCTGACGCAATCCAAACTGGTCCGCATAAACACCAAACACTTGTTGCCAAACACCAAACTCCAAAGCCCGGGCCGGGCAGGCCATTCAAACACCAGGGAAACTCCAAACTCCAAACTTCAAACTCCAGAGACCGTGAACACGCGTGGTGGCGAAGCTCCTGATCGCGGCCCGTATGTATTCTGTTTAGATACGGATTGGGGTCGGGTGGCAGGAGAGAGTCGCGAAAACCTGCCGAATATGACTTCGCCGGAGAGCCTGGCGTATGTGATGTACACGTCAGGGTCAACGGGCCAGCCTAAAGGGGTTGCAATACCGCATCGCGCCGTGGCTCGGCTGGTGCTCAACACGAATTTTGTTCAAATCCGTCCGGAGGACCGTATCGCGCAGGTTTCGAATATTTCGTTCGATGCCGCCACGCTCGAAATCTGGGGATCATTGCTCAACGGCAGCCAGCTTGTTGGCATCCCGCGAGAAACTGTGCTTAGGCCACCTGAATTCGCGGAGGCGCTCCGTTCCGAGGAAATCACCGTCATGTTCCTTACCACGGCTCTCTTCAATCAAATGGCAATGGAAGCTCCTGGCGCGTTTGAAAACATGGAGACCCTGATTGTAGGCGGCGAGGCCCTGGAGCCGAAATGGGTGCGAGCTGTCCTGCGTGACCGGCCACCCAAACGGCTCGTCAATGGATATGGACCCACCGAAAACACGACGTTTACTTGCTGCTGCCTGATAAAAGAATGTGCCGAAGGCGCCACGACGGTGCCTATCGGGCGGCCAATCACGAATACAACCGTATATATCCTGGATGAGCATCTGAACCCGGTGCCCGTCGGAGTGCCCGGTGAACTCTATGCAGGAGGGGATGGCCTGGCGCGAGGCTATTGGAATCGGCCGGACTTAACGGAGGCGCGGTTTGTGGAGAATCCCTTTGGACAGAGCCGCCACCGTGAGGGAGCGTCCAGTCGTGGACTTCCTGCGAGTGCGAACATGCCTGCCCGCGAGAACAACGGCATCGAAACTCGCGGCCAAGATGGCCGCGCTCCCAGGGGCCGCCTGTACCGAACCGGCGATCTCGCAAAGTATTTGCCGGATGGCCGCATAGAATTCCTGGGACGCGCCGACCAGCAGGTCAAGGTTCGCGGATTTCGCATCGAGCCCGGGGAGATAGAAACGGTCCTCTCGCAGCACCCGGCTGTTCGTGAATGTGTGGTGACGGTGCATGGCCAGAAGGCGGAGTCGAAGAAGCTCGTGGCGTACGTTGTGTTGAATCAAAGTAGGGCAGGCGTCTCGCCTGTTCAGGATCGAGACCCTGTTCTTGAAGAGGGCAGGCGAGACGCCTGCCCTACTTTACGCGAATTACGCGAGTATCTGGCCGGCCGACTGCCCGAATATATGGTGCCCTCGCTTTTTGTCCCGCTGGAGGCGCTGCCGCTGAACTCGAATGGAAAAATAGATAGGAAGGCGCTCCCGGAGCCGGATCCGACACGGCCGGAATTGAATCGCAAATACTCCGCTCCGCGGGATGAAATTGAGCGCAAACTTATTGAGATTTGGGAGAACATTTTGGAGGTCAAACCCATCGGCATCGAGGACAACTTTTTCTACCTGGGCGGACACTCTCTGCTCGCTATTAAGTTGATCGGCAAGATTGAGAAAGCCTTCGAGCGGAAGCTGCGGCTGTCCGCCATTTTCCAGGCTCCGACCATTGGGCGATTATCGGCTTTCCTTCGAGACGAAAAACTCGAGGCAATCGCAGCCCAGTCGCTGGTGCAGATTCAACCCCGAGGAGAAAAGCCCCCTCTCTTTCTGGTTCATGGAGCGGGTGGTGGGATGTTTTGGGGCTATTCCAATCTGGTCAAACACCTAGGCGCGGGCCAACCCGTGTTCGGCTTTCAATCACGCGGACTGGATGATGGCGTGGAGCACGAGTCTATCGCGAAAATGGCTGCCCAATACATCGCTGAACTTCGGATAGTTCAGCCGCATGGGCCTTATTATCTGGGTGGCTATTGTTTTGGTGGAAACGTGGCTTACGAGATGGCCTGCCAACTTCAGGCCCAGGGGCAATCGGTAGCATTGGTGGCCCTTATGAATTGCGCGCCGCCGAACTCGGATTATACCCGCGTCCACCTTTCACCGTCTTGGCTCTTGCGTTTCGTTTGGAATCTAGGTTCGTTCACCAGGTCATTTCTTCACTGGTCTGAGGTGGAGCAATGGAACTTTTTCCGTTGGAAATGGACCGTGCTGAAACGGAGATTAAGCTTGAGGCGGATGGTAGCCAGGGCCGGAGCGGGAGCGGAGACCGGCCCAGGCTTGGTAAGCGGAAATGCGAAAATGTCCGTGGATGACCTGGTGGACCTCTCTTCCTTTTCTCCGGAGCAGCGCAGCCTGTGGGAAGCGCATATTCGAGCTTTGCTTGGGTTTTATCCGCAACAATATTCCGGCCAG
>PSRM01000133.1 GCA_003176045.1 Verrucomicrobiota bacterium
GGTAGCTCAATTGGCAGAGCAGTTGACTCTTAATCAATTGGTTCTAGGTTCAAGTCCTAGCCGGGGCACCAAATGAAGTCCGAAAGGCGAAATCCGAAGTCCGAATTCAGAGTCCAAAATCCAAAGTCCAAAGCCGTGACGAAGGAGCGTTTATGAAATTCAACAGAAGCAAACGAAGCGAACGAAGTGAGAAACTGACGAGGGCGGTGTTTGTGACCATTTGTGTCGCTGTGGTCACTTGCGTTACTGCGAGGGCGGGGGAGATTACGTCTTCACAGCAGCAGTGCCTGGCCAAGGGGAAACGATCGGAGCGGGGCGGATGGATTTATTTGCACGTGGAGGGCGATGCGAAGGAGCGCGGGTTTCAGCATGGCTACTTGCTGGCGCCGGAAATTGCGGATGGCATACGTACGACGGCTGCGATTTGGGAGCATGATTCGGCGATGACGTGGGCGTGGCTGGTGGAACATGCTGCGAGCATGTTCACATCGAAAATGGATGCGGAGAATTTGGCGGAGCTG
The DNA here is from genome assembly GCA_003176045.1 of Verrucomicrobiota bacterium. Lineage (GTDB taxonomy): Bacteria > Verrucomicrobiota > Verrucomicrobiia > Limisphaerales > UBA8199 > PSRM01. The sequence goes on from PSRM01000133.1 coordinate 522, forward strand.
GATGGGATGGTGGAAGGCATGAAAGCTGCCGGGCGTTTGACGACTCGTAACGACCTGATCGCCTACAATGGGAGCATTGAACTCACAGAATATTGGTGGCCGCAGGAATTAAAGAAGATCAAGGACGCGCCTCCGCCGTCGGTCAAAGAATCGTGCAGCTCATTTATAGCCACAGGCAAGATGACGCGCGATGGCAATATCGTCCTGGGCCACAACACGATGATGGATTATGAGGGTACATTTCCTAATGTGATCGAAGATATCGTTCCTTCGCACGGGCATCGGATTATGTGGCAGACACAGGCGGGATGGATTCACAGCGGGACGGATTTCTTCATCACGGATGCGGGACTTGTCGGGTCGGAGACAACGATCGGCAGCTTTGAAGGTTTCGATACGAACGGTGTGCCGGAGTTCACCCGGATGCGGCGCGCGTGCCAGGATGCCAAATCGATTGATGAATGGTGCGCCATTATGAAGAAGGAGAATAACGGCGGGTACGCCAACGCCTGGTTGCTTGGTGATATTCACACGCGCGAGATCGCGCGGCTGGAACTTGGGCTGAGAGAGATTGGGCTGGAGCGGAAGCATGACGGCTACTTTGTAGGCTCCAATGTGGCCGAGGACAGGAAACTTCTCCGCCTCGAAACGAACGCGAAGGACACGGATATCCGTGAATCGTCAGTAGCTCGGCGCGTGCGCTGGAAGCAGTTGATGAAACAGAACGCCGGCAAGATTGACCTGGCGATGGCCAAACAGTTTGAAGGAGACCACTTCGACACCTACCAGGGAACCGTCAAAGCCGGAGGGCGCTCGTTGTGCGGCCATTTCGAGTTGGACCGCGATGCCGTAGGCTGGGGCTGGCCTGGCGTGCCTTACGCCTGCTGCGGCACTATAGATGGCAAGGTGGTGGACGCGACCATGGCGCAGAAGATGAGCTTCGCGGCGCGTTGGGGGTCAGCGTGCGGCAAGGCGTTCGATGCAAAACAATATCTCGATGCGCACCCGCAATTCGATTGGATGTCGGGCCTGCTCAGGAGCCGGGCGTCGGAGCCGTGGACCAATTTTGCGGCCGGAGAGTAAGAGTCCCGAAAACTTTTAACCGCGAATTAACGCGAATACACGCGAATGTTAGCGGATTCGCGTTCATTCGCGTTTATTCGCGGTTTGTTTTAATTCCTGCTACTGGAATAGCGCCCGATAATAGCGGTAGGGGGTGTTTGGGGAGAGGGGGAGATTGAGCTGGCCTGGGGCGGGATTCGTGGAAACAGAGGTCCAATTCACAAAGTTAGTCGAGGCCTGGATGGTGTAGTTGATGTTCGTAGCGCCGGTGAGGAAACAATGGAACTGGCCGCCGCCGTAGCTGGGATTGAGCAGATTTGGACGGACGTCAATGGGCACAATCTGCAAAGCATTGAACGGCCCGCGAGGATGGCCGTCGGAAGCATAATCTCCCTTCGAAGTGATGTTGAAACTGCTGGCGCGCAGGTTATGAAAACGGCAATAGTTGCCCGCGGGCGCGCCGGATCCGGGGGTGGTTGAGTCGGCCTCAACAAAGGTTCCGGAAAAATTGACGCCTGCATCCTGCACATACTTTGAAATGGTGGTGATGCCAGTGCCGCTCAAGGTGAATTTGGTGACGCGATTGGCCGTCCCGTTGTCCCCGTCGGTGTAGGTGATGATATCGTAGAGCAGGAACTTGAGGCCGGAGATGGTCACGCTGTTCATGCTCGTGTCGCCGGTATCGAGATAGCCGCGCATCAGGCTGAAGTTGCCGCCATCTATCAGTTGGGAGGTAATCGTGTGAGTGCCTCCTCCGGTGCTCGTCCAGGTGGCCGTCACCCCGCCCCCGCAATCCACGCTCGTACCCGTGCCGCCCTGGGTCAGGTTCACCCAATCATCTTGCGGCACAACGCCCGGATAAGTGTAAGCGCCGGAGTTGCAAGGGTTGACTGAATCATTGGCGGTGTTGGAAGGCGGGTCGAGAAAATTAAGTCCAATTGGCGCCAGGAGCATGTCGTTGTTCGTTGGCCATGTGTATTTGCTCGCTGCCGCTTCATCCAGGTCAGCCAAAATTTGCGAGTAGTACGGGTCGCTCTCACCAAGACCATCCACGATATTAAAATTGTTCGGGTCGTACCAGCGATACATGTTCACGCAGCGATAGATGGGGCCGTTAGTTGCAAAGGCGCATTGGTTATAGCGATTGATCTCTGAATAAACCTCTTGCATCCACCCGGCGTAATAATGCTGCGAGAAATCCCTCGGATCATTTCCTTGCCAATAATAGTAGCCATTGCACTCGGTGGCGTATAACCCATTGGTGCGCAGGCCAGCCGGGATGCCGTAGTTCACCCAATCTTTGTACACGAGAAAACTGCTCGAAAGGTTCTGCCCATTGGCGGGGATGGTCGAGGTGTCGCGGATATTATCACAGGCGTAGCCGCGCGAGGCCAGGTGGAGGGCTATGCCGTCGAGTGGTCCGGTGTTCGCAATCGCAACCAAAGTCTGATTCAGATATTGCACCCAATTCACCGGCATAGCGTCGTAAGGATACAAATTGGGCCCATACGTATTTGTCCCGGCGGGGAAGGGGCCCGAATAACAGGCAGGAGCAGCAGGCAGCACCTTGTCGCCGGGATGGAGCGCTTTGATAGCATTGTACACTTTTCGAAAGCACGTCGCGTAGCTGGCCGGCGTGACGTACGCACATTTGCCTTGCGCCGGGTCATAGGGCCATTCTCCCGAGATATTCAACTCGTTTCCAATCGTCCAGATACTGCAACCGGGAGAATGCGCGATGAAATTGGTGCAGCGGCTGGCGAAGTTATCGTAATCGCCTGGCAGCGGGATCGTGCCGTTTGGAAAATAGCCGTTATTGATGCGGCAGATGACAGTGACGCCCTGATTGGCCAGCGGCGTGAAATCAATGCCGAAGTTCGGCGGATTGTTTACGTTTGTGCCCACCAGCACGGTCGCCGTCACCCAGCCGGGGCCGGCCCCGGCGCTGATATGGCTCAAGTATTCGCTCGGATCATCATTCGAGCCGAGGATCTGCAGGTCATAGCCGAAAATCCCATAAATGTAGGGCGACTGAGCTGCCTGCGCGCGGCGGCCGGCAAGCATCAGCGCAAAGAGCAACAGCAGTACGGGAAAAGCACGACAGTGCAGCATATTCTGCGTGCCTTTATATCCCATTTGTCATCGAAAAATCAACGTTTATTTCAGGCCTCCTATCAACCAAGGTGCAGCTTGACACTGCCGCCCTCCTCGCCAGGGTCGCTGGAGGGAGGGGGCGCGGCATTTATGCCGCTTCACCGTCCGAAAGCAGGGAAGCGCCGGGGGTTATCAGGTTCGTCGCTCGCGATACGGACGTTGAAGCGGCATAAATGCCGCGCTCCTGCAAGGGGGCAGTATGAAGATGCACCCCTTCACGGGCCAAGCTCGCCGGTGACCTCATGAACATAGCACCAGGTCCAGTCCTCTCCCGGTTCAATTGAACGCATCACGGGGTGTTGCATCTCGTGGAAGTGCCTGTTGGCGTGTCGCTCGGGCGAGTCATCACAACAGCCGACGTGGCCGCAAGTCATGCACTCACGCAAGTGTACCCATTCCGTCCCTTCCCTTAGACACTCCTCGCAGCCATCGGGTGTGCGCGGCGGAGGAAAATCACCCTCCGTCAAACCTCTCACATGCTCGCACAAACCGTCGGTATCCTTTTTTTTGCGGGTTCCGCCCATGTAATATCTTCGGGCCTCGATTCTACACTAAGCCCGCTGGCGGATCCCGGCAAACGCAATCGCTCCAAGGCCGCGAAAGAACGTAAAAGCCATGTAGCAGCCGAGGTTCACCAGGCAGGGGCACAACACCCCATCGTTCGACAAAATTGCGCTGGCCGAATGTTCTATTATATTAAACGATTCATGAGCCCAATGACCGTTGTCGAGAACGTAGAAGCTCCGTCCGAGCGAGCCGCAGCCTGCAGCAAAACCGAGTTGCTGGAACACTACCTGACTGTGCGCCGGTTTTCCGAGGAGTTGTGCCGGACTCTGGAGCCGGAGGATTATGTCATTCAGACCATGCCCGAGATGAGCCCAACCAAGTGGCACCTGGCACACACAAGCTGGTTTTTTGAGACGTTCATTATCAAGCCCTACCTGCGCGACTACCGACCACTGCACCCGCAGTACGCTTTTCTATTCAATTCGTACTACAATGCCGTGGGCAAAATGCACGCCCGGCCTCAGCGGGGGCTCATCTCAAGGCCCACAGTCAAAGACACCTACGCCTATCGTCAGCACGTGGACGCAGCGATGGAAAAGATCCTGGAAACTGCGGACGGCGGTCTGCTCAAAATGTTGACCCCTTTAATCGTTCTCGGCCTCAACCATGAACAGCAGCACCAGGAACTGATGCTGACCGACCTCAAACACATGTTTTGGATGAATCCGCTGCGACCGGCCTTTCGTACAGAAGTGTCTGCGGCGCAGCATCCCACGCCCTCCTCCGGATGGCGCCGGTATGATGAAGGACTTTATTCCATCGGATTTGAAGGTGATGGTTTTTCTTTCGATAATGAAACGCCACGCCACCAGGTCTTTCTGGCGGCGTTTTCTCTGGGTAACCAATTGGTGACCAATCGGGAGTTTCTAGCTTTTATCGAGGACAAAGGGTATCGGCGACCCGAGCTATGGCTTTCATTGGGTTGGACTGCCGTCAATGAGCGTGGCTGGAACGCGCCGCTTTATTGGGAGCAGCTGGATGGAACCTGGTGGATGATGACACTGGCCGGCATGCGTCCTGTGCGCTGGGATGAACCGGTTTGTCACTTGAGTTACTTCGAGGCGGACGCTTACGCGCGCTGGGCCGGCGCGCGGTTGCCTACCGAGGCTGAATGGGAGGTTGCAGCCAACAACGCGCCCATCGAAGGCCAGTTTGCCGAGAGTGGCCGGTTCCATCCGAGCCCGCCGCCCCAGAGCGCGGCGTCTGATTGCCTCAAACAAATGTTCGGTGAACTCTGGCAATGGACGCAAAGCTCGTACGCGCCTTATCCGGGATATCAGCCGCAGCCGGGCGCGCTGGGTGAATACAATGGGAAGTTTATGTGCAACCAGTATGTTTTACGCGGAGCTTCCTGTGCCACTCCGCACTCTCACGTCCGGCGCACCTACCGTAATTTTTTTCCACCCGATGCCCGCTGGCAATTCATGGGCCTGCGTCTGGCGAAGGACATCGCATGAGCTTCAGCGGGGCAGGGGAGTCAGTTTGGGCCGGACCGGCGTTGAGCACCGAATGCTTTCGGCGCGACGTGCTGGCCGGACTTTCGAAACGGAAAAAGACTTTGCCCTGCAAGTATCTCTATGACGAGAGCGGCGCTCGCCTTTTTGAGGAGATCTGCGAATTGGAAGAGTATTACCTGACCCGCACTGAACTTGGCGTACTCGAGCGAAACATCGCCCAAATCGCGGGCCTGTTGGGTCCCAGAGCGAACCTGGTGGAACTGGGCAGCGGGAATTGTCTGAAGACATGCCTGCTGCTGGATCACCTCGACCAGCCTGCAAGCTATTCGCCCGTGGACGTCGCCCACCCGCAGTTGCTGGATTGTTCTGATCGGCTGTCACGTGCTTACCCGGGCCTCGCCGTCGAGCCGGTCTGCGCAGACTACACGCACTCGTTCTCGATCCCTGCGCCTCCGGCCGGTTCCGGACGAACTACATTCTTCTTCCCAGGTTCGACCCTTGGCAACTTTGAGCCTGAGGACGCGGTAAGTTTTCTTCGGCGCATCGCCCGGCTCTGCAGTCCTGCCGGCGGGCTGCTGGTAGGCATTGACCTCAAAAAATCGCCGCAGATCCTCAACGCAGCCTACAATGATGCTCAAAATGTCACCGCGCAGTTTAATTTGAATCTGCTGGCGCGCATCAATCGCGAGCTGCAAGGTGGTTTCGACCTTGAGCAATTTCAACACCGGGCGATCTACAACGCTTCCGCTGGCCGGATCGAAATGCACCTGATAAGTTGTCGCAAGCAAACCGTTGCGGTGGATGGCCACCGCTTTGCCTTCACCAAAGGCGAGTCCACTGTGACCGAACATTCATACAAGTACACCATGAACGAGTTTCGCCGCCTCGCTGCCCGGGGTGGCCTTGAGGTCGCCAACTGCTGGACGGATGAGCGCAGTTGGTTCAGTGTGCAGTATTTGGTGCCACGGAAGGACCGAACCTAATGTTGCAACAAGTTAATTAGGTTACATGAGTTACATTAGTTACATCGGTTACACAGGCCATTCGCCGCTCGGACCATGTAACTTATGTAACGATTTAACGTTGTAACTGTACGAGGATGGCAGCCAGGCTCGAGACTGAGGTGCTGGACTCCGCTCCGAGGAAAGAGGCAGGCCCGGAGGGGCTTGCGCCCGCAATCGAACTGATCGGTGTCAGCAAACGCTACGATTCGGTGGTGGCGCTGACTTCCATTGACCTTAAGTTCGAGCGAGGGAAAACGAGTGTTCTCATCGGGCCAAGTGGCTGCGGCAAATCAACCCTCCTGAGGCTCATCAACGGCCTCATTCAACCGACTACCGGGAAAGTCCTTTTCGAAGGCCAAGCGCTTACGCCGACAAACCTATTACAACTGCGCCGGCGGATGGGCTATGTCATCCAGGAAGGCGGCCTCTTCCCGCACCTCACCGCGCGGGACAATGTTCTGCTCCTGGCCAGGCACTTGCGCCGGCCTGAAGAAGAGATGCGGGCGCGCCTGGCGGAATTATGCGGCTTGACGCGTTTACCTGAAACCGCGCTTGCCCGTTTCCCGGTGGAACTCTCGGGCGGCCAGCGACAGCGCGTGAGCCTGATCCGCGCACTAATGCTGCAACCCGAGGTGCTGCTGCTGGACGAACCCTTGGCAGCACTCGACCCGATGGTGCGAGCAACCTTGCAAACCGAACTCAAAGCCATCTTCCAACAACTTCACCAGTCCGTCATCATGGTCACGCACGAGCTGTCCGAGGCGGCCTTCCTGGCCGATCAAATCGTCCTGCTCCGGCAGGGCCGCGTGGTCCAGGCTGGCGCCTTTGGCGACCTGCGCGACCATCCTGCGGAAGGCTTCGTCTCTGAGTTCATCAACGCGCAACGAAGGATGATATTGCAATGAGAGCGCTGGTCTTAATCGATATTCGGTATTTGCTGATACTTGCGCTGCTAATAGCTTCGTCGCCCACCGCCTTCGCCCAATCTCACCCGGTAATCATCGGCTCCAAGAAATTCACCGAATCTTACGTGCTGGGCGAAATCGCCAAAAGAGCGGTGGAACGGTCCGGCCTCACCGCTGATCTCCGCCCTGGCATCGGCGGCACTATCATCCTGTGGGAAGCGCTGCGGGGAGGCGCGGTCACCTGTTACCCTGAATACACTGGCACCCTGCGCGAAGTAATACTTCACGCCCAACACCTCGGCGGAAAGGAAGGGCCCGCCGAACTCCAGTCCTTACGCCAGCGCCTGGCCCTTTACGGCATCGGCATGACTGAGGAGTTGGGCTTCAACAACACGTATGCCCTGGTGATGCGCCGCGCCCGGGCGCAAGCCCTCGCCATTCAAAACATCAGCGATTTACGAGATCATCTTGATCTGGTTGTGGCCCTCGATCCCGAATTCCAGCGGCGCGCCGACGGATGGGATCCGCTTTGTGCCCGGTACGGATTGCAGATGAAACGTGTTCTGTCGCTGGAGCACGTGCTTAGCTACACGGCCCTGGATAAAGGCGAAATTGATCTCACAGATGCCTATTCCACCGATCCCAAAATCGTCCAGAATGATTTGGTCATTCTGCGGGACGACCGGGATTTTTTTCCACAATACCAGGCCGTGTTTCTTTACCGGCTCGACGCCGACCCGCGCTTGCCTCAGGCGCTGAGCACCCTGGCCGGCACTCTGGATGCAAACCGCATGAGCCGTCTGAATGCTCTAGCCGAAAGCACGCGCGATTATGCCCAGGCGGCTGTCCAGTATTTCGGCGGGACCAGCTCGAGCGACTCCCGTTCGCTTCCGGCGAATCTCGCGCATTGGGTCGGACGCCATCTGCTGCTGGTGGCTCTCTCACTTCTGGCCTCGATTCTGACAGGTGTGCCGCTGGGGATTTGGGCCAGCCGCCCAGGCTGGTTGAGCGAAGCCATCCTCGGCGCCACCGGCGTGATCCAAACAGTCCCCTCGCTCGCCCTGCTGGCGCTCCTGGTTTCTGTTCCGTTCCTCGGAATCAGTCCGCTCACAGCCATTATCGCTCTTTTCCTTTATGGCCTGCTGCCCATCGTGCGCAACACCGCCAGCGGGCTTCAGGACATTCCCGGGCCAGTGCGCGAATCCGCCGAGGCGCTTGGCCTCGAGCCTTCGACTATCCTGGCCAAAATCTTCCTGCCTTTAGCCTCCCGCGCAATCCTTGCCGGAATCAAAACCAGCGCCGTCATCAACGTAGGCACCGCGACGCTGGCCGCGCTCATTGGCGCGGGAGGCCTGGGCGAACCCATCTTAAGCGGGCTCAATCTCAACGACCGCGCCATCATCCTGGAAGGCGCGATTCCGGCCGCCTGCCTTGCGCTCGTGGTCCAGGCATCCTTCACTTTCCTCGACCGCTTCCTCATCCCCAAAGGCCTGCGTCTGAATCCAGGATCGTAGGGCAGGCTTTCCAGCCTGCCGGTTCAGGGGGCTTTCTAGCCCCCTGAA
>PSRM01000073.1 GCA_003176045.1 Verrucomicrobiota bacterium
GTGCTGGTCACTGGGGAAACCGGCACTGGAAAGGAGTTGATCGCCCGGGCCATCCATCGGCTCAGCGCGCGGCGCGAGCGTAGGATGGTACTGGTCAATTGCGCAGTCCTGCCGGCGGCATTGGTCGAAAGCGAACTCTTCGGCCGGGAACGCGGCGCCTTCACCGGCGCCATGCGAAGCGAGGCCGGCCGATTCGAGCTGGCGGACGGTTCGACGATCTTTCTCGATGAGATCGGCGAACTTTCCCTGGAGGTCCAATCCAAGCTGCTGCGGATTTTGCAGGAGGGCGAATTTCAGCGGCTCGGAAACCCGAGAACGCGAAAGGTCAATGTGCGAGTGGTTGCCGCCACCAACAGGGATTTGGCCAGGGAGGTTCGGCAAGGGCGGTTCCGTGAAGATCTGTTTTATCGGCTGCAGGTCTTTCCGATCGAGGTTCCGCCCTTGCGCGAGCGAATGGAGGACCTGCCCTTGTTGCTTGCTGCGTTCGTGCGGGAGTTTGCTTCACGCATGGGCAAAACCATTGACCAGATTCCCGGCAAAGCATTGGAGGCGCTGCAACGCCATTCCTGGCCGGGCAATATCCGTGAGTTGCGGAACGTGATCGAACGGGCAGTGATTCTGAGTCCCGGACCCATCCTGGTACTTCCCGATCTGAACAAAAAGTTTGTTGCCAGCTCCTAATACCGATTTACCATCGAACGAAATCAGAAATGAAGATTCACCATGAATGCTTACTCAGACCCCGGGCTGAATGTTCCCTTGATGAACGAATTGCTGGCGTTGACTTCCACGCGCAAGGCGCCGGAGGCTGCGCCGGATGGCGGCCATGACATTGGCTGGCGAATTGGCATTGATGATGACGTTTGCACGGACCAGGCTGGTGCGCGCTCCTTTTTGGCGGCCAGCCGAGAGTGCGAATTCGACCGGCTGGCGTTTGACATGCTGGCCCGGTTCGCCAACCTGCCGGTCCGGGAGGTCGAGAAGGAACTTGAGCGCGGGTTGCGCCAGGTTTGCGAGTTCATGCAGCTTGACCGGGCCTGCTTATGGCGCAAAGCCGGCGTGGGTTCCGGTTCATTCGTTTTGACACAATGTTGCACCGTTACGCCACGCACCGCTGCGGAACCTGGGCCGTGCTCAAAGGCCTTCGAAGATCTCTTCCCATGGCTGGCCGCACAAGTTGCCGCCGGCCGGACAGTCGCCCTTGGTTCACAGCAGGATTTGCCTCTGGCGGCTGCGCCGGACCGGGAATCGCTCGCGCAATGGAGCGCCAAATCCAGCGCCATCATTCCGCTTCTGGTAGCGGGAGACGTGAGTGGCGTTTTGAGTTTTGACATGATCGAACAGAGCCGGCCCTGGCCTGCATTTTTAGTGCAGCGGTTGGAATTCACGGCGGAGGTGGTTGCCATCGGGGTGGCACGGTTGATCCAGGATGAAAAAGTGCGAGAGGCCGAGCAGGCCTTGCAGAAATTCTCCGTGGAAATCAAAGTGCTAAAGGACCGGTTGGATGGGGAAAAGGTGCCTCTGCAGACCGAGACCAGATTAAGCCAGACGCATAAGGAAATTGTTGGGCGGGGTTCGGCCATTGTGGAAGTGCTGCGCCAGGTGGAACAGGTCGCACCGGTGGATTGCACCGTATTGATCACCGGCGAAACCGGCTCGGGCAAAGAACTCATTGCGCGGGCGATACATCGTTTGAGTTCGCGCAAAGACCGGTTGATGCTGTCGGTCAATTGCGCGGCCATGCCGGCTACTCTGGTTGAGAGCGAGTTGTTCGGCCGCGAACGGGGCGCCTTTACCGGCGCACTAACCAGCCAGGTTGGCCGTTTCGAGGCGGCGGACGGTTCGACGGTTTTTCTGGATGAGATCGGAGAGCTTTCCCCGGAGACCCAGGCCAAATTGTTGCGCGTGCTGCAAGAGGGCGAATTCGAGCGGCTCGGCAGCCCGAAAACCCACAAGGTCAACGTGCGGGTCATTGTCGCCACAAACAAGGATCTGGAGAAGGAAGTACAACAAGGACGATTCCGCCGTGATTTGTACTACCGCCTGAGTGTGTTCCCCATCCACGTGCCTCCGCTAAGGGAAAGGGTTGAAGACATTCCATCGTTGGTCTCGGCTTTTGTGGCGGAGTTCAGCTCGCGCATGAGCAAGAAGGTCAGCCAGATTCCTCAAAAATCCCTGGAGCTTCTCCAACAGCATCCCTGGCCTGGAAATATTCGGGAGCTGCGGAACATCATTGAACGAGGCATGATCCTGAGCAACAGTGGTACGCTGGTGCTGCCGAATTTGGGCGAGTCTTCCACACTGCCACTCAACCCAACCTCATTGGAGGACGTTGAGCGCGAACACATTCGAAAGATTCTGGGTGAAACGGGATGGCGTGTGAAAGGGCCCTACGGCGCTGCCAAACGTCTGCAGGTCAATCCCAGCACCTTATACTCCCGCATGGCGAAACTCGGCATTCGCAGACCGTCTTTTCAGGACGGAATGACCAACGAAGGACGATAGGTCAACATTTATGAAGAGCACACTTCTGGTGTTAACACTGGCCAGGGTGGGTTTTACATTCCAGTCTTCATCTGCCACTGATCAAATAAACAGAAGCTTGCTCTTATAAAGACGCAGGTTATGCTTACCTCAGAATAGCGCGCGAGGGCTGGCGCTGCGGTGCCAGTCTGCAGCAGCCAACCAGAGCCTTTGTAGTCCATGCCTTCCATGATTCCGAACCGCCCCCGCACAAAAGCTGAGCAAGTCCTGGGCTGGTCGGTGTTGTTGTTGCTGCTCCTGGGCTGCGTTGTTGTTCTGCGGCCTTTCATTTCAGCCTTGATCTGGGCGATTGTCCTTTGCGTTTCCACCTGGCCACTCTATCGCCGGCTCACCGCGTGGCTCGGGCAACGCCGTACGCTGGCAGCCGTACTGATGGCGCTGGGCATGGTGCTGATACTTTTGGTGCCATTCGTGGTCATTGGCCCGACACTGGCCGAGAATGTGAAGGCTTTCAGCACAGAGGCGCGTGGCTGGCTCGAAAAAGGCCCGCCTGCGCCCCCCGCATGGCTGGCCAAAATCCCCCTCGTTGGACAATCGGCAACAGAACAATGGCAAATTCTGGCGGCAGATACTGCCAAACTAAAGAGTTACGCCCGGGAGATGGTCGAGCCGGTGAGTTCGGCGCTGCTCAAGCTCGGTCTGCTGGTAGGCAGCGGGTTGATGGAGATTGGTGGAAGCATTCTGATCGCGTGTTTTCTGTTTCGGGACGGGGCGTCGCTCGCCGACCGCTTGACTTCTGCGGTGGACCGGATCGGCGGCGAGCACGGAAGACAGCTCCTGGCGGTCGCCGCCGGCACTATGCGCGGGGTGGTCTATGGCCTCCTCGGCACGGCGCTGGTCCAGGCGATTCTGGCGGGGATTGGGTTCGCCATTGCCGGTGTTCCAAATACCGCCATGCTCACCCTGGTGACTTTCTTTGTCTCGATGGTGCCGATGGTCGGCGTTGCGCTGGTGTGGCTCCCGGTCGCCATCTGGCTCTTTGCTCAGGGTGAAACCGGGTGGGGGATTTTCATGGTGATCTGGGGTATCGGAGTGAACAACATAGACAATTTTATTAAGCCCATTCTGATCGGTAAAGGCAGTGATCTGCCATTCCTGCTGATCCTTTTTGGGATATTGGGCGGAGGCGCGGCTTTTGGTTTTATCGGCGTGTTCCTGGGCCCGACACTGCTTGCTGTCGGTTACCGCGTGGTCCAGGAATGGGGACGGGCTGTGCCTCCGGAGCCGGAACCGGGGGTTGCGGGACTGGAGATCGAGTCGAGAACCGCAATACCCGCCGAAACATTGAACTGACAGCGGGTTTGGCAGCCGGAGGTGTCGGTTCAATTGAGCGACGGATCTTCCGGCATCTGGGAGATCAGTTTATATTTCCAGCCTTTCTTGCTAAGGATGACTTGCCAGAGATCCTCGGGCTTGGAGTCGAACACCAATTCCAGCGACGCAGGATGAGTGAGCCAGGCCTTACGCTTCATCTCCTCCTCCAATTGACCTGGGCTCCAGCCTGCATAACCGGCGAACATTTTGATTTTCCGGGTCGAGGAAAACGATTCCCCAATCTCGACAAGCGAGTCCAAAGAATGGCCAAGACTCAGATTGGGCATCACGTTGGCGTCCGGAATAAAGGAATCTGTGTGCAAAAAGCTCAATGCCGAGGTTTGGACCGGGCCGCCGAGGTAGAGTGGGCAGGCTTTTAGAGTATCCGGAAGATCGGCAACAATCATCTCGCCCACCTTGCTGCCCGTGTTTCGGTTCAGCACCAACCCGAAGGCGCCGTCGGCATCGTGCTGGCAGACGAGCACCACGGTGCGTTGGAAAAACGAACCCACCAGTTGGCCGCTGTCCAGCAGCAATCGGCCTTTGAGAAATTTATCCGCGCCAGCCATAGGTCCAGCTTAAGGGGCCACGGATTACAATGTGACACGAGTTGAGCCAGTTGCAAGGCGCTCTGGGCCTTTTGTAGCAGCCGACGCAGGGCCGCTGACAAAGTCTGTAGGGCAGGCTTTCCAGCCTGCCGGTTACGGCGATTTCTAGCGCGGCGACTTTGGAAGGCGGGTGGGTCAGGGGGCTGGAAAGCCCCCTGAACCGGCAGGCTGGAAAGCCTGCCCTACTTGGTGAGGCTCTTCACTTTCTCGACGATTGCGTTCGTGTCAATACGATACTTCGCAAGCAATTCCTCCGGTTTGCCCGAGTGCGGCAGTTCATACACTGCCAACTTGTGTACCTTTATCCCATCCGCGCTCAACTCACCAGCCACGGCATCGCCTAAACCGCCTTCGGGATAGTGGTCCTCCACGGTCACAACCACATTGTTGGTTTTTTGAGCGGCACTTCGAATGACATCCTTTGCCAATGGTTTAACGCTGTAGGCGTCAATCACGGTAATCCCTATGCCTTCGTTCTTAAGGGCGTCGGCCGCTTTGAGTGCCTCGTGCAGCGTGACACTGGCTGCTACGACGGTCACGCAGTCGCCATCGGCCTGACGCAAGACCTTGGCGCCGCCGATGGCAAACTCCTCCTCGTTTGCGTAGATGACAGGCGTCTTTGGCCGGGCGGTTCGCAGGAAACAGATTCCGCGGTGAAGCGCCATTTGGGCCGTGAGCGCCTCGGCGCTGACAGCATCCGCAGGCACCAGCACGCTGCTGCCTGCCACAGCCCGCATCATGGCAATATCTTCCAGCCCCATCTGGGAAGGACCATCCTCGCCGATGCTCACGCCGACATGAGACCCGACGACTTTGAGGTTCGCTTGAGAAATGCCGGCTACTCGGATCTGATCAAACGCGCGCGCAAAAAAGCACGCGAATGTCGCCGCGAATGGGACTTTGCCGCGCGCGCCGAAGCCTACGGCCACACCAACCATGTTCTGCTCGGCAATGAAACATTCGACGAACCTGTTCGGGAATTGCTTGAGGAATTTCTCAGAGTAAGTGGAGTTTTTGGTGTCGCCATCCAGAGCTACGATTCGTTGGTCCACACCGCCCAGGCGCGCCAGCGCATTGCCAAAGGCTTCGCGGGTGGCTATGTGATCGCCTTGTTTGTAGGACGGCGGTGGAAAACTGGCCGGTGCCTGGTTCTTCGGCTCAGAAAGCTGATTTGGCGCAGGAATCGGCACGCCGATGCCGGATTTTGCCGACGGTTGGAGCTCAGCAATGGCGCGCGCAGCCTCTTCTTTAGTAAGCGCGCGCCCATGCCATCCTTCCTTGTCCTGGATGAACGAAACTCCCGCGCCTTTCAAAGTCTTTGCCAAAATAACGAGTGGCTGCGTTCCCAATCCCACAGCCGCAAGGACCTCGAGCATCTCCTCCAAATCGTGGCCGTCAATCTCCTCGGTGCGCCAACCGAATCCCTCAAAGCGCTTCTTGTAAGCGCCCAGGTCGTGCCCGAACGCGGTAGGATCGCTCTGCCCCAACCGGTTCACGTCCACAATCGCTACCAGATTGTTCAACTGCCGCACTCCTGCCAGGGAGGCCGCTTCCCACACCGCGCCTTCCGCGCACTCACCATCGCCCATCAGCACGTAAGTGCGATAATCCAAATTGTCCAGACGCGCGCACAATGACATGCCGACTCCCACCGCCAGGCCCTGGCCCAGCGAGCCGGTGGCCACATCCACAAACGGCAACCTTGGTGTTGGGTGCCCCTCCAAATCGCTGTCCAATCTGCGCAGCTTGAGCAGATCATCCGCCGGGAACAGGCCGGTCTCGGCCCAGGCGGCGTATAGCAGCGGCGCGGCGTGCCCTTTGGACAAAACGAAACGGTCGTTATTGTAATAATGCGGATTCTTCGCGTCATAGCGCATGTGACCGAAGAACAGCGCCGCAACGAGGTCCGCGGCGGAGCAGCAGGAAGTTGGATGGCCGCTGCCCGCCGCAGTCGTCGCCGCAATCGAATGAATGCGCAATTGATTGGCGATTCCCTTCAACGTCTCTATGTCAATGTCCGTCATAAATGCGTACCATTTCTCTCTTCTTCTTATAGCGTTTCACTCTCGCCGCGTGAGGGCACGCGGCCTACGGGAACTCGTAGGCCGGGTCCCCAGGCCCGGCGCACTTATTACGCTGTGTACAAAAACGGGTGTTTCCCCGTCCGGGCATCGAGGTATGTGCCAACCCGCTATCCTTCTGCGCCGGAGTTCTTCGCCAAAAGTATCAGCCGCAAAGCCACGGCGCGCAACTTAAAACTTGGCGGGAGAGGAGCGCGGGCTTTAGCCCGCTTCAACGCTCGACCGTGGCGAGGGCCAGGTCTAGCCGGACACGCTCTCCTAAAGGACGTTGAAGCGGCATAAATGCCGCGCTCCTCGGGCTACCACGCCCCTTCTGACAGTAATTGAGTAACATGCTTCGCCAAATCCGCCGCGAGCAAAGGCAGCGCCTGACGTTCGCTGCTGGTCAAGTCCGAACCGACTCTGACCAGGGTATAACCTGTGACTGGCTGCGCGTTTAAGAGAGTTTTCCCCGCCGTGCGGTCAGTGGCCGTTACCACGGCTGTCAGGCTGAGGCGATAATCCCGCACCGTGAGGACGTCGGCGGGGACGAAGCTTATCTCGTGGCGGTTGAAGTTCGTCAACACGCCGGTCACGACGATGTCTCCGTCCCCATGAGTTGCCAGGCGGAATGTGCCATCGCGCTGCAACTCCCTGCGCATCTCGATGGCCAGTGCGTCGGTCAGCCGCGGCTCCATGGTCTTATTGGCAAAAGGAGCGATTTGGACGGAGCGCGCGCCAGCCGCCACCCCGTTGACTGGCCCGAGTTTGTAACCTGCGCAGCCCGCGGTGCCGACCAATGCGAAGCAGAGGACAAGCCGCGCCCACTTATGCTTTAACCACAGATAAGCGCTCACTTCTTGCTCCCCGCAACCCTTTTCTCCAGCTCCACGATCCGCTGCTTCGCCTGAGTGGCATAAGGCGAATCCGGCTCCTGCTGCGAGAGTTGCACCACTTCGCTGTAATAGAGCCTTGCGCTCTTCCATTTTTTGTACTTCTCGTAAAATTGCGCGGTCACGAAACAACCGCGCGCCTGCTCGTGCTTGAGTGAGAGGATGGTTTTCTGGGCCTCAGGAACCCGCGGGTCATTGGCATAGAGTTCGATAAAATCCGTGAACACGGCGATCGCTTGTCCGGCAGCGCTTTGATCGTATTCCGCCGTCTGCGCCTGTTTCTTGTAGGCCAGCCCGGCGCGATACAAGGCCTCCGACGCGATCTTTGGCCGGTCGTGGTAGCGGTCCGCGGCCATTTCGTAAGCCTTGGCCGCCTGCGAAAAATTCTTCTGCTTCTCGCGCGCCATGCCGACCTTCAATTGGGCTTCCGGCGCGACGTCGCTGTAGGGACCGGTTCTCACGATTTTGGTAAACATATCGGCGGTGCGGTCCATCGATGGAAAAAGTGGAATATACCGCAACACCCTGAACCATTTGCCGGCGAGATAGCGATTGGCGATCTCGAATTGGCGCGTCAGGATGCCGTGGTAATCCGCGATCTTTGGCTGTTTTTCCAGCAGCTTTTGGTACTCCTTAAAGGCCTTAACATCCTGCCCGCGCGCTTCATAGCACCGGCCCACCAGGTATTGGGCCTGCGGCGCATAATCTGATAGTTCCCAATGTTTCAGAAGGAACCGGGACGCACGCAGCGCTGTGCCGTAGTCTTTTTTATCGAAAGCATCCTGCGCCACCGCCAGTTGCTCCTTGGCCGTCGCCCTCCTCCACTTGCCCTCACTGCCATAAGGCTCGTAACTCCAGCCTTCGCCGGGGCGATAGATGAGCGGGGCAGGCGACCGGAACGGCAGCGCAACCAGGATAGCGACGATCAGCCAGAAGCGAACAGATCTGAAAAACATCGCGCCACCTTAGCGAAGGGAATGACACCAGGTCAAGAGTGGCTCGAGATCAGCCCAACGCGTTACGGGCCCTGTGCCAGAGGCGATTTCCAGTCCAGCCCAATAGCCGCGAGTTGCCGGTGCAGCAGGAGCAGGTCCCAGAGTTGAACCTGCCCGTTGACGTACAAAACAGCTAACTGTGAACCGTGCGGGTTGAAGCAAAGATCACAAATCTCGTGGGGTTCCGGCGCTTCGAGGACCGCGAGTTGAGCTCCGGTAGCGGCTTCGAAAAGGGCAATATTGTCTCGGTCGAGCGCGGCCCCGAGAACCGCGCCGTCCGGCGAGAACGCCATAAAGCCAAAATATCCGGTATCGCCACGTGGAATACGCGCAATCGGCTTTCCCGTTGCCAGATCCAGGATTCGGTATTCCAAGTGATCGCCGAGTGCCAGCCACTTGCCGTTCGGACTAAACGCAGCGCGGCTGCCTCCGAAGTTCAAGGGGATTTCCCGAACCAGGTTGGAATTGGCCACCTCCCACAGGCTCAAGCTTTTTGCCGTGTTATTCCAGGTGGCCACCCGGGTTCCTTCTGGATCGAGCGCTGCAAATACCGGTGAGAATTTCTGCGGTAACAACGCCTTGGGTTTTCCGCTCGCGAGATCCAGGACATGTACCGCACGACTATCGGCGAAGGCCAAGGTTGAACAATCCCAGCTAAGCAACAGTTCGCCAGCTTGAATCTCAGACGCAAGGGGCGACACTCTTAGGCCAGTTCCTGGGGCGTTTGTCGTGATGCTGCTCAGCGGATGTGCCGTAATACCCGCCCTGCTGGCGATCAGCACCCGGTTTCTGGGGATGTCAATCGCTGCAGAACGGATACTCGTGCCTGAGAGAAAGCCGATCGTCTTGCGCGAGGTTGTATTCCACATCCGCACACCGTTTTCGCAGGCGGCCACTAAAGTATGTGGATTTGGTCCGAAGCAGCAGCTTTGTCCTGAACCATCCACCGGCCCAGGCCTGAGCAGGCGACATTCGCGGGCCGGATCGAATTCGAGCAAACCCACTTTGTCCTCGGAAGGATGATAGCCGAGGAGATAACTGTTTTTGCTGAACCCCCAGCTAAATCCCGGCACAGGATACTTGAAGAGTTGCTCACCGCTAGCCATATTCCAGAACCGCAGCATGCCTTCGTTTCCCCGGCTGACCAGGAACTCGCCATCAAAGCTGAAATCCACCCGCACCGGCGCACCCTCGTGTCCGCGAAGGACAGTTTGCTGGACGCCTGTATCGGCGTCCCACAAATAGATTTCATTATTGCCACAAGTGGTTGCGAGCAATTCTCCGGCTGGGTTCCAGCGCATGTCCGCAACTGAACCTGGGTGTGGAAGGCGCCGGATGACATCGCCGGTTCGGATATTCCATAAGAGGACCTCCGTGCTCTCATGGCTGGATGTTGCAAGGAGTGCTTTTGAAGGATGAGGTCGCAATACGTACGGCAAGGTGTGATGCTCGAAAGTCGTTTTAGCCTGGCCAGAAGCCGTATCATACATCACCACTGGACGGTTTGGGTCTCCGCTCCCGTGGAACGCCACGACCAAGGCTTGGCTATCCGGGGTGAACGCCAGCGTCCGGCACACGCGGCCTTCGACGTGGATTATGCGCTCCTTGCGCAGCAGGTCCCAAAGGTCCAAACGGTCGGTTGTTGCGCCATGAGCAACTGCCAAAAAGCGCCCGTCCGGGCTGAACTCGACCATCGAAGAGTAAGGAACTTGCACCGGCACATAACCCGGAAACTGCGCCAGTTCGCGGTCGTCCTCAACCGCACGGATGCTCACGACTCCATTTGTTTGGAGCCGCGCATATCGTTTATAATCGGAATCGAAATTTCCAAATACCGCCCCCTCCGGGGCGGCCTCCCAGATTCTGACGGTGCGTAGGTCCATTAGTGCCAGGCAGGCGATGGCTTCGTTTCGCAACTCGAGCGAAGGCCGTATCTCGGCTGCTTTGTGCAAGGCTTCCAGGGCAGCGAACCGTCTTCCGACGCGCCCGCTCCAGCGTTGCGCCTGGGCCTGGGCAAAGTACGAACTCCGCAGTTTCTCCTTTGCTTCCTGCTCGGCGACCCGGGCGCGGTCTGCTTCACGTTCAGCCTTTTGGCGCTGGAGCGATTCGAGATTTGCAAAGTGCTCGGCGCGTCGGGCCTGGCGCAAGGACCCGACCCATGCAGCGCTGGCCAGTAGGGCCAGACCTGCGGCCGCATAAGTGAGCGGTTTGAGACGGGCGAAGCGCTTTTCGATCAAGCGGACACGGCGCACCGATCTGCCTGCCGTAAGCAGCACCAACTCCTGGCGCATGGCCTCGGCGCTCGAGTAGCGCTTGCGCGGATCGGGGTGGCACGCCTTGCTAATGACTTCGTCCAACTCCAGCAGCTCCGTGGCGTCAGGCATTTCCGTAAGCTGCGTCGGCGGATCCGGAAATAAACGGCGGTCCTTGCCCGAGCTCATCTCGTAAAGCACTTTCCCCAGACTGAAAATATCCGCCTGCGCTGTGCCTGGCCCCTCGGGCGGGATAAAACCTTCGGTCCCCACGAACGAGCGGGCTTCATTCAGCCCGGCCACTAATCCAATGTCCGCGAGCTTCGGTTTGCCGTTGATGAAAATAATGTTCGCCGGTTTGATGTCCCGATGCGCCAGGCCGCTGCGATGCAAAACTTCCAACGCGGCGCAGAGCGATAAAGCGATTTCGATACATTCCTGAACCGGCAACCGTTTGCGCCTGGATAGCTCCAGCTTCAGGGTGCGCGGAATGTAAGTGGGCAGATCGCCGCCTGCACTTCCGGAGGGGGCCCGGCCTTCGGATCCGGGTTCGATCTGCGGGCTTGGGCCATCGCGGCTGGCGTCGTCCGCCACCTCCATCACATAATAAAAGTAGCCCTCCGCGTCATTCCGCCCGATTTGCAAAATATCCACGAAGCCTTCGTGCGAACGGGAGATGGGTTCGAATTTTTGGATGCCCGAAAATTCGCGCTGGTAAGGGCGCTCATCGTCGAATCTGCGGCGGTAAACAATCTTGACCGCCCGCAATGTGCCCATGATATTGCGCGCCAACCAAACTTCGCCGTAGGCGCCTTCACCAATCCGGCAAATCAGTTCGTGGTCGCGGATGGAAACGGCTGCATGCCCCCCGGCTGTGGCGGACCCTGGAAGCGCGCCGGGCTCGCTGAAATGCTTTGGAGCGTCCGGTGCCATCAGGGTTCGTAGCCTCCCCTTGTATCCGTACCCAGAGTTTTTGCAAGATTTTTTCGCGGACCTCGGGCGCGATCGGCTGGTGCCGGCCACCGGCGGCCCGCTTTTTGATTAGCTTCCAGATCGTCTGCCGCTTCATACTAATGGGCCGAAATTTCTTAGCCGCTGTAGGGGACGACGTGAGGAGTCCCGCCTTTATCCAAGGTCGCGCTTCAAGGCAGCCGCGTTTGCAGACGCTCGACCTCCTTCTTCAACTGACCAGTAACGCGTTGCTTGATAATGTAAACCTGAGCGATGTTCATCTTCATGACCGCCGCCACTTTTGCAGAAGGCAGTTTCTTGAGCACGTGCAGGTAAAACACCTTGTAGTGAATTGGATTGATTCTTTTTTTGACCGAATCCATCGCGGCATCCAGCAGGTTCTGGCGCCATTCCTCTTCCCATAGCTGCTCCCAGGAGCGCGCACCCGGATCAGCCACTCGCTCCAGCACGTCGGTGCCGGTCGCGTCATCACTGCTTGCCGGGCTCGGTTTTTGGGCCGGCACACGTTTGCGGAACTGATCGGCAATTCTCCAGCGGGTGATGTTGAGCAGCCAACTTTTGAAGGACCCCAACGCCGGGTCGGCTTTGAATTGCCGCATATTTTTGGCTACCGAAAGCACCGTCTCCTGCACAACCTCTTGAGCTTCGGCGCTTGATAATCCCGCGCGTTCCGCCGTCCGGTAAATCAAGCGCCAATAAGTTTCGAAGAATCTCTGCCAACTCTCGTTGTCCTCCCAGTTCTTAAGCCGCTCGATCAGACTCCAGCGGGTTGAGGTAAATATTCCGTGTTTCTCATCCATAGCTTTCAAGGATAACTCGGCCATGCCTCGGCCATTCTATCAAAAGCCAAAAACTTTTTTGATAGATTCTGTGATTTTCGCCGAGCTCTAGCTTAAAGCCCGAGTCATTGAACACGTTTGACCCCATGAAAAGCAATTCGGTTCCTTTGAGCCTGAGCTGTGCCCTGTTTGCGGTTGTTTTAGCGACTGCGGGCTTGAGAGCCCAGTCCTATTCGCTGGATTGGTTTGCGCTCGATGGGGGAGGCGGCGGTATCAGCACCAATGGCCAGCATGCGCTTGGTGGCACCATCGGCCAAGCCGCTGCTGGCGAGTTGACCGGCGGGAGTTCAGTCCTGGACAGCGGGTTTTGGGCCATCTTCTCGACCTCGCAAAGTTCCGGCCCGACGCTCAGCATCTCGGTGGATCCTTTCGCTTCCACGATCACTATTTCCTGGCCATCGCCATCCAGTGGATTTCTGCTCGAGGAAACGGCGTCGCTCACGCCTACGAATTGGCAAACCAATAACAGCACCGTCAACGACACCGGCACGATCAAGAGCGTCACTGTTGCGGCTGGATCGGGGAGCAAGTTTTATCGCTTGAAGAAATGAAATCCTAACCACGGATTAACACGGCGCGGCGAAGCCGCAACCAAATTATCCAGTAAGTGAGTGAGTGAGTAAGTGAGTAAGTGGGAGACATTGAACATTGAACATTGAACATTGAACATCGAACATTGAACTCACGGAGCCCGGTTTATAGAAACCACGGATGAACACTGATGAACACGGATTGGGAGGCCAGATGACAGGACATCGCCCGTCGTGTAAAGGGAGTTATGAAAAAAAACTCTCACCTCGACGAAGAACGATGTCCCTCACCCTTTTATACAACGCCATCAAGCCGATGTCATTGGCGTTTTGCATGGGTGGGACCGAATCCGGCTCCAAGGCACTTTGCGCAGTCTCTATCACCCTACCGTGATGATTTATTACCTCGAACGCGCAGGCGTGCTTTGGAAGAACTTCAAAGGCTTTGCTGTCGGAGTTACCGACCGCATTCGAGAGGCTGCTGCCGCCCTGGCTGAGAAGCACCGGCGTCCTATGATTTACTTGCCTTCCAGCCGCACTAACAAGGAGCAGGTCGCTCTGCAAATCAAAGCCAGGCAGCCTGTGCGCTCCGGATTGGTGGCAGTCCTCAGTTGTGTTGAACCCTGTAGGACGTGGTTTGTTCGAGGCAATCGTGCAACCAAGAAGCTCGAACTGAAATTGCAGTGGGGGAAGTGCCTCCATCTTTATTATTACTTGGTTCATGAGCAGGTGGGTTGGTTGAGTGTTCGCCTCCAGACTTGGTTTCCCTTCCTGTTTCAGGTTTGCCTCAACGGCCGGGAGTGGTTGGCTCGGCAGATGGATGCTGCCGGGCTGGCCTATCGCCGGGAAGACAACTGTTTTACCTGGGTGGCCGACACGGCTCGGGCTCAGGCTTTGCTGGACGAGCAGCATCGGACTGACTGGCCCAAGCTGATGACTCCTCTGGTCCAGTTGTGCCACCCTCTGCACGCCGAGATCACAAAGCCCATCGAGCGCGACTATTACTGGACAGCCGCCGAAACCGAGTACGCCACCGATGTCATGTTCCGAGAACGAGCCGCCCTTGAGCGGATCTATCCGGCGTTGGTCCATCACGCAGTCATGAGCTTTGGCAGCGAGCAAGTTCTGCGCTTTATGGGGCGACCTAGAGGCGCGCATGGCAGCGATGAAGTTCAAACCGATAGACGGCGTGGGCCAGATGGGGTGCGCATCAAACATTGGCTTAATAAGAACTCGCTCAAAGCCTACGATAAAGGCACGGTGTTTCGAACTGAGGTAACCATTAACCAACCAAAAGACTTCCGAATTTGGCGTGGGCCTGAAAACGAGCCCGACGGCAGGAAGCAGTGGCGTATCTTGCGTCGCAGTGTGGCGGACTTGCACCGGCGAGCCCAAGTGAGCCACGCGGGCACTGACCGCTACCTGACGGCACTCGCGGCGGTGCATGTAACGACCCCACTGGCCCAAGAAGCTGTGACTGTATGCCGACCGGTGCGGGACGAGGGTCGCCGATACCGAGCACTTAACCCCTTTGCTGAATCTGATGCGCAACTCCTGGAGGCGATCAATCGGGGAGAGTTCGCTATGAACGGCTTTCGCAACCGGGACATTCGTTCCAAGCTCTATGAATCTACAGAGGATCCTGCACAGGTGCGGCGCCAAATGGCAGCTATCGGACGCCGTTTGAGACTGCTGTGGGCGCACGGATTGATTACGAAAGTTTCCAAGACACACCGCTATGTCCTCAGCCAAAAAGGCCACCGCATTGTTACGGCGATGCTGGCTGCGCGCCAAGCCAGCATCGAAAAACTGACCGCCTTTGCAGCCTAAAGATTCGCGCAGCTTGAGAAAACTTTTATGCATAGTAGTACGGTTGAAACGGATGAGAACGGCCATTGACCACGGACCACAGATCACGGACTAATCCAAATGAAAACCAAACCACCTCTTGGACTATTTTACGCTCCAACGTTTCTAACGTTTCTGACATTTCTGACGCTTCTCGCTCTACACGCTCCGCCCGCGCCCGCTCAGGGCACGGCTTTCAGCTACCAGGGACGTTTGACTGACAGCGGCGGCA
>PSRM01000184.1 GCA_003176045.1 Verrucomicrobiota bacterium
AATGGCGTGTCCTGCTTGTAGGAATGGATGTAATCCACCTCGAAATGCGCCCGCACCGTCAGCGGATCCACCGCGAACACTTCAGTCCCTCGCTCAATCTCAGGTAGTCGGGGTTCAGGTGGCATAAGCGGCAGGAGAATTGAAACCATTGAAACCACGGATGAACACGGATGAACACGGATACAAACACCAAACACCAAACACCAAACACCAGAGAAACACCAACCTCCAAACACAAAATGACGGCGTGCGTCGTGATTGAGAATTGGTGTTTGGAGCTTCTTTGGAGCTTGGTGTTTGGTGTTTGGTGTTTGCTGCGGTGTCCATACGAGTCGCAAAACCGATCTGTGCTCCTAAGGTTTTTCTAATATGGATACGGTCACATACGTCCCCGTTCCCGCGTGCGAATGAATCAATCCACGGCGTGCATCCTTGATCTGCAGCTTGTCATTGCCGAAATGTTTGCCGATGCTTCCCTGCAATTGCCAAAACAGCGTCACCGCCTGCATCAGGCCAGTCGCTCCCACAGGATGTCCGCACGCAAGCAATCCGCCGGAAGGATTCACCGGCACTTTCCCTTTCAACCCGGAATGGCCCTCGTCAATAAAGCGGCCGCCTTCGCCATACTTGCACAAGCCGAGATCCTCGTACGATTGCAGTTCACTCGATGTGTAGGCATCGTGTAGTTCTACGACGTCCAGGTCCTCGACCGGATTTGAGATCCCGGCCATCCGATACGCATTGATCGCCGCCGTTCGGCCCGCGCGGAAGGAGTGAACACCCGGATAATGCAACCGCGAGTAATCTGACTCCTTTTCGTGCGGCAGCAGCGGCACTTTGCCGTGAGGCCGGTCGGCGAATCGCATGCAGTCGCTTCCGGCGCCGATCCCTTTAATGCGGATCGGATTGCTGCAAAACTTTTCCGCCGCCTTTTCGGAAGCCAGCACACAGGCCGCCGCGCCGTCACTCATCACGCAGATATCGTGGCGTTTGAGCGGCCAGGCAATGTACTCCGAATGCATCACATCCTCAATTTTCAATGCCAGGTGCTCCTGAGCGTAGGGATTGTGACAGGCGTTGTTATGATTTTTGACCGCAATGCGGGCCAATTGCTCTTCCGTGGTGCCAAACTCGTGCATGTGCCGCACCACCATCATCGCGTAATATCCGTTGTAATAGCCGCCCACCGGAAAGTCGAAGTTCGTATCCGAAGCCAACGCAATGAACTCGTTGCCCTTGGCCGTCTCCACATGGCTCATGGTCTCGAAGCCCATGGCTGCTGCCACCTCGAAACGCCCGCTGGCAACCGATTCCCACGCCTGCTGGAAACAGAGTCCCCCCGTCGCGCCGCCCCCCTCTATGCGCACATGGGGCTTGGGACAAAGACCAACGTAATCCTGCACCATCGCCCCGGCTTTCAGTTGGTAAGTAAAATGGTCTGAGAAATAAGAAATGACACTCCCGTCAACATCGTTCGTGGTCAGTTTTCCGCCCAGATCAGCCAATGCGTAGTCGAAAGCCTCTTTGACCATGAGCCGAAAGTCCTTGTCCGCATGCGCTTTCGCGAACTTGGTGATCCCGCCCGCGATCATGTAAACAGGTCGCATACCTCGGCTTCCGAGCCAACTTAGCACAAAATTCGAAAGGAGCCAACCCGGGGCATAGGTGTTAGAGGGTTTTAATAGCTTTCAGCAGGTGTGATGAAACGCCGTGCCCACGCCGTGTGCGAATGAATTTTACTGATGTCAGTAGGTGTCAATAGGTGTCTGTAGGTGTCCATAGGTTTCAGGTTTCAAGTATGACATGTCAGGTGAGCTGCGAGTTGTTCCGGCGCGGCAATGACAAAGCAAAAAGTTATGATGGATTTTTTTGGCGCAGATGACCGCAAATAGGCGCAAATGGGCGCAAATGGCTGCAAATCCAATCGCCGTTTTGCGGTTGAGTTGCGGTTCGTTTGCGGGTTTTTTGCGGCGGATTTGCAGTGGAGGACAGGCAAAATGATACGGGCAAAATGATAACACGTTGAACTTTGAACTTTGAACGTTGAACGTTGAACCTCGAACTCACAGGGGGGGGAGGGGGTACCCTGATTTTGAGCTTGGGCTGTGGGATTTTGACTGAGTTAGACTGAGTTAGACTGTCATGGAATGTCATGGAATGTGTTTGTTTGGCGGAGCAAGGGGCGTTTCGATTAAGTTTGCGATTAAGTTTGCGACTAAGTTAAGGACGAAGTTGAGGGCAAAGTGCCAAACGGGCCATTTTAGCAGGGGGGGTGGGGTACATGGGACAAACCGGCCTTTTGGGCCATTTTAACGATTTCGGCGCCCGTCCAAGGCCGTCTGTGGCTGGCTGAGGGGCAGCCGATGGCCGGTCCAAAGTCCATCGGGGTGCGGAACGCGGAGTGCAGAGTGCGGATTGGGCCGAATGGCGGGCTGCGGAGAGCGTAAATGCGGATTAAGGGGACCAAGGTCCAAAGTCGCGAACGTCGAGGGTCGAAGGTCGAGTCCTGACTGGGTGTAGGTAATTCGATGTTGGTCCGTGCTAAGCGTGCTATGCGTGTGGGACCCGGTTTTACCGAGGCAGAATTCATTTCTTGGGGCGTGCTGCGTGCGTGTGGTCCGTGCTGTTCGTGCATTTTCGCGGTTACGATGTTACGATTAAGTTACCGACTAAGTTAGGAACGGAGGGGCAGGGTAAAGGTTATGCCCCGAACTGGAGGCTAGCCAAGACAACCCCGCTCATTCCCTCGCGTGGGCTGGGCCAGCGCCAGGCCTGCGAAAAGCAGGCTGGAGAAACTCGCGCATGAGTAGAGATTTGTCAAACGGTTGGGCGAAGAAAAGTCCAAAGTCCAAGGTCCATCCTCCTGCGCTAAAGCTACGGCGGACAAGAAATCCAAAGTCCAAAGCCAGGAGAGCGTTCGGGCCAAATGGACATTGAAACCGCGAAACCGTACGGGGCGCGGACGGCCTCGTCCGCGGGTTTCGTGATTGCCACAATCGCGCGGACGAGGCCGTCCGCGACTCCTCCATCCTCGTCATTTTTTGGCTGAATCAGACGGCGCTGGGGCTGCTGGCTCTGTGCTTGGGGGTTGGGGTGAAGCGCTGGACGCGGCTGGGGCGTTTGTGCTCGAATGTGCCGGAAGCGCGGGAGGTCTTTGCAGGACGGAGTTGAAGTTGGTGCGCAGGGTCTGCCAGCGGGCGAGTTGGTTGGTGGTCAGGAGGTGGTTGAATTTGGCGCCGTAGGTATCGCCGATTTCCTTGAGCTTCGCGGCCCGGTCCTGATGCGAGAGCGAGGCGTCCCTCCGAAGCGCGGCGATTTTGGACTGCTGCTCTTTAAGCATGGGTTCGAGCTTTTGCACCTGTTCATCGGTTAGGTCGAGTGAGCGCTTCATCATTTGTAGGGGGCCGAATGCGGAGCGGTCAGTTCTGGTGGCGGCCATGGTCTGGAAGGTGGGTGCGTTTGTCGTTTGTGCATTCGATGCTTGGAGTAGGGCAAAGCAAGCGGAGGAGGCCAGGGCTAATAGCTTCTGCCTAGTGACGTGGAACGTGTTCATACTGTAAGTGTTGACTGATGTTGATCCTTTCATTCGGAGCGATTCTTCGCCTGGGCGCTTGGGCTGGTAATCTTGCTTCCTTTGATGATCACGCATGTCCTATTAATTATCGCCTGTTTTTTGGCGGCGCTCGGTTATCGCGTCCAGACTAGCAAGGTGCAGGGGCTGCCGGTTGTTGTACGCAGGGTCTTCGACTCGCAGTTGGACGATGGTCCTGGTGGGGGCAAATAGCTCGACAAAGGCTACGCTTCCGTGGCCCATGCCGCCTTTGGTCCAGTAAACCCAGTACAATGGTAGAAATTTCCCGCGCTTGCGATCGGCCACCGGCATGAAGGCTTCGATCCTCAGGCGGCAGTCGCGATTTAAGGCGGCGACATTGACCGAGACTGCGCCCAGCCACTGTGTTGCCATTTGGTATGCGGCCCTCTTATCCAACTCCCTGAGCGGTCGGAGGCTGTCTGCGTACCACCGGCGGCGGTCTTCTTGTTGCCGGTATCGCTCCAGGTAACAGAATTTCCAGGCCTTCGAGACGCAGTAAGTGTAGTTAATTGTTGTTACGGTGCCGATGCCGCCATCGAGGAGGACGATGTGTGGTGGCGCGACAAAGGCTTCGAGCAGATTCGTTTCAACGATCGGCAAACTTTCTGGCAGATGCAGTTCTACGGCGACCCGCGTCGCCTCCTGAAGCAGCAGCCGCGTGGCCTCCTGCTTGAACGATTCCGCTGGGGGGTGCGCATTAGCAGCCGTAGCGTTTGTGATAGCGGGCTCGGCTGGCCCAGGGGGAGTTTGGCCTGGGTCCGCGCCAAAGGCCCTGGGAGCGATGGTCCACGCGATTCCGAGCAGGCTCCGAAAGGGCCACGACAAGACAAAGCGCGGCAGGCAAGTTGGCTTCGAGTTGCGGCCCATGCGCCTCCTCAGTAGCCGAGCACGTACCCGTCTCGGGTGATCCCCATATAGCCAGCTTTCGGCAAAGCGTGGCCGCCTCTCGTGGCTGTCATCTGGCGAATCTCAGGAGGGTTTGTCATCTACCCATGCAGGGCTTGGACTGTTACAATCCAGGCGGAGCTGAACACTAGTTCCAGGTTCGTCTGCCGCCTCTTTTTTTCTCATAATAGGCTGCTATGAGTCACGGGTCCTTGTCGTAGAGCATATAAGCCGGCTGCTTGCGACCGGGCACCGGCTGAACGAATAGCGAATTTGCAGGAATACCGAGAAGCTGCAGGTAGTTCTTCGGCATCCAAAAATCGGGGTCCAAGAAAACGAAGTTGAAGTAGGCCACTGCGCCAGTGACGCCCGAAATATGGAGGAAGCACCCGCCAAGGCGCTCCTTCCGGTCGCCTGCCCATCCGAAGTCATAGAAGGGCAGTACCGAAAAGCCTGGTCGGTCGCCTTGACCATGGCTATGACTCGGGTCGATCTTCTCAAGATACCCTGTACTTTGTCTGAGGCGGATTCGTATAACGTTCGCATATGTGTTGGTTTGAGCATCGCCGGTCGCAAAGGCGAATCTCCAGGCTCTTTCCGCACCCCGGTTGATGTGAAAAGTTTTCCTGCTCATTTTGGGCAAAGCCGCCAGAGCGGCCTGAGCAAGACGCCGGGCGCTTCGCAGCCTTGGCAGCCGCGAAGGTTCGTACTGCGTGTGTGGCCTGCCACTGTGCAGATCGAAGTTTCTCTCGGCCGATTCTTGCGTGCCAGAGGGCCCAAACCAACCATAAGGCGAATACTGGTCGCCTTTGTGGAGCCACTCGAAGTCGTATCGCTCGTCTTCAAATTCCATGTACGAGAGGAGAACGGCATCGGCATGCAACTGGAAAGCGTATCGGTCGGCGAAAATGATTGATGCATGAAATTCGTCCGGACTGGCTGTGACGTGAAACGACGTGACCGAGCTAGTGCTTATCAGGTTCTGGTCCAAACCCCAGCTAGAGGCGACGCTCTGGGCATTAGTAAAGGCCAAATGATATGCGTATTGCTGAAAAGCCGGTGCGACGTTCGTGAGGGTTCCGTCGGGGTTCAGCACCAGCATGTTCGCCAAAAGGTGCGTAATGAGGTTGGTCATAGGAATATTCAACGATTGAAGTAAAGATCCGGGCACCCGAAAATGTGCGGTTCCAATTTTTTCTCGAATAAGGGCTTTCGTACCTGGTCGTCAGCCTTCTTAGCAGCATCAACCGCCTGCTGAAGGGTCTGCATCTGGCCGGTGGTACTGGGTGTGGTCCAAACCGACCAGAAGGTGGTAAGAAAGGCGGCAAGATTCCCAGCCATAATGCTGGAGTCTACCTTGCTCGCGAAGCCGTTATCCGAGTCAAAACCCAGGAAGGCCCGTGGGGACAATCCGTAATCATTTGCGAATTGCGCCGAAGGCATGGTCACCTTCGGGATTCCGAAGGCAATGGGCAAATCGGTTTTCGCTGAGCTACAGCCGCAGATGAAAACGAAGCGGTAAGGGTGGCGGAAGAGAAGCCCAACATTGGGATTGTTGGTGTTGTTCAGTACGCTCGTACTTTCGAGGTAAGTCGCATCCGTGCTTTGGCTTGGGTTGCCACTGTTTCCCAGAGTTCCTCCAGCCCTGGTGATATCGCAATGACCGAGGTAGAACAGGTTGCGGGTGCCTGACTGAAGCAGATAGCCGACGAAGTTGGCCCAGTCGGAGGCCGTGTTACCCAGAAACTCCACGGTATATTCCGGGCCATTTTCGCCTGCGGACAGGTTGGCTTCGAATACAGGTGGAGTGTAGCCTTTGAATGCGTTATTTCCGTAAACGTCGCTCACCGCAGCGGACATGATGGAAACTGTCGAAATGCTGCCGCTGGAGCTGCCTGTGAACAGGTTCTGGTAGGCGATCACCCACTGGCCTGGCCTAGTCCACTTTTTCTCAACAGCGAATACTTTCGTGCCGGTACCTCGGCCCCCCGGCGCGCCGCTCGCAGGATCTGCGTAGGCGGTGATCTGCGCGGTGTAGTAATCGGAAGGAAGAGGGGCCCCTTGATCGTCCAGCAAACTGAGGCTCACGCCCTGGGCGGAGGTGGTCGGATCAATGAAGAAACCGTTCGCGTCTACTTTCCCCGTGAGCGAAGCGAACAGGTTTCCCTGATCATCAGTAATTTGCATCGCCCAGGTTCCGTTTGCGTAAACGGTTTGCGGGTTGATGTAGAGCGAGTCCCCGGCCAGCAGTAGGCCGTCCGGAAAGCAGATGGCATTGCTTACCGTGACCAGCTTTCCGGGGCACGTGATTGTGTCGCCTTCAGGTTGAGCCACCAAGTCGACTCCGAGCCAGTACACCCCGTTGGCTATCAGTGTCGTATCCCATTGCACAGTCCACTCGCTGTTCGCTTTGAGCACTGAGGCTGCCGCGGGCTGGCCCGAAACAGAAAGCTGAGCAGAAAAGCCACCATCGAGCGCAGGCGGAATAGGGAGCGGGAATCTGGCTGCGCCGGTAAACACCCTCGGCAGCGCGATTTTTGTGAGATCTAGCGGATTGTCCGAAACCAGTGGGTTTGTTCCAAATAGATTCTCAGCTACTCCTGGCAGTCCATCACCCTCCAGGTCGGTATCAGCATAGATAGAATTTGTCGGATCGAACACGCCGCTGGCTGTGTACGCAGTTTGCCAATCCGTTTCGGTGTCGGTATGGACTTGGTAGTTTCCATCTCCATGCCAATTTTCGACATAGTCGGGAATTCCATCGGTGTCAGAATCCTTAGGCTGCCCCGAGGAGCCGAGGGCGACATAATGCGCGCCTATATTGATGTTATGTCCGGGTGGTTCACCCCACGCCGGGTCTGGACCTTCCTTTTTTTGGTCAACGCGGCTGGTGAAATGGAAGAGGCCAACATCGGCCGGGGATCCCCAACCAGCACCGTAGAGTTGGCTCCACGGAGATTGTGTTGTGTCGAGATAGAAATTCCCCAGAGGTCCGTTGGTAAACACGGGCGCGGCGCTCAAGGAGACTTCGTGCTGGCCGTCGGTGTAGCCGTCGTTGTTGGTGCTCTGGATTAGCCGGTTTGTCTGCCCTACTCCTATGTCGCTACCAGCGGCATACCAGTAGGCGTTGTAGCCATAATCCAGGGGTTGGTATTGGTCCTGGGCGAAGATGGTTTGATCGAAGAAGTTGTTCTCGAAGACCCAGTTGCCGGCGGAGGCGTTGATCGGCTCGACGGAGAGCCAGCCGCCGCGGAAGGTGTTGTTCGTCGCGGTTAACTGGAGATCAATGGTTGGGTCAGTGTACGGACCGCTCCACCAGGTGGGGCCGGTGTCGGCGTCGAGATTGATGAAAACGCGATCAAAGACGTTGTTGAACAGTGAGACGGCGCAGGGAATCGGAGGGCCGCAGAAACGCTGGAAGTTAGTGGGCCATCCGGGCTGGAACACCGGTGGGATGACCTGGCCGTGCGGCTCGCCAAGATTTATCCAGCCGCTATGGACCGCGCAATCGCGCATCTGCAAGGACATGACGCTGCTGAGGGAGGCTTGCGGCACGAAATTCACGAGGTAGATGGGGGACGGAGGCGCGGACGGCCTCGTCCGCGGGTTTGCGCGATTGTCAGAATTGCGCGGACGAGGCCGTCCGCACCTCCGATAGCCTGAATTCCCCGGACGAGGCCGTCCGCGACTCCGATGTCTGCGTTCGTGCTTCCATCGTGGTCATTTTTTGGGCGGGTCGGACGGCTCTGGAGTTGCTGGTTCTTTGGTCGGGGGCTGCTTTGGGGCGCTGGACGCCGCTGGGGCGTTCGTTCGCGAATGTGCGGGCATCGCGGGAGGTCTTTGCAGGACGGAATTGAAGTTGGTGCGAAGGGTGTGCCAGCGGGCGAGTTGGTTGGTGGTGAGGAGGTGGTTGAACTTTGCGCCGTAGGTATCGCCGATTTCCTTGAGCTTCGCCGCCCGGTCCTGGTGCGAGAGCGAGGCGTCCCTGCGAAGGGCGGCGATTTTGGCCTGCTGCTCTTTGAGTATGGGTTCGAGCTTTTGCACCTGCTCATCGGTCAGGTCGAGTGAACGCTTCATCATTTGGAGCGGGCCGAATGTCGCGCGGTCGGCTCTGGTGCCGGCCATCCGGAGCAAGTCGGGTGAGTTTGTCCTCTGCCCTTCCGATGCTTTGATTAGCGCAAAGCAAAAGACGGCGGCTACTGCCAATAGCTTTTGCCTAGTAGAGTGAAACGTGTTCATAATGTAAGCATTGATTGATGTGGATCCTTTCATTTAGAGCGATGCTTTGCCGTGGCTAGTGATCCTAAGGCCGGACTCGGATGCTGATTTAGCTCACTTGGCCGGCAATACGTGCGGCAGCGGACAATTGTGCCCGTGGTCACGACGACGATGGACAGTCTCGACTCGTCCATCAAGCCCAAATATGACTGTCATACTGGCTTTATCTCGAAGGAAGCCTTCAGGCGCGAAATGCCAGGATTCCATCTCGCGTCCGTCCTCTAGCAGAATGAGGCCGGTGCTGGGTAGTACCGCATGCACTTGGGAGCGGTTCATTCCGGGCTTAACCGTTAGGTACTTGTGCCACATGTCTCGAACCTGTGGGCTGTACGTCTGGCAGCTAGCGCAAAGAGCACAGATGCCGAAGACCAGAATGGCGAGCGAGCGACAGGACTGGTGATTGAGGCGTTTCTGAGCATTGACGGATGCCCGACAAGGACTAGACGATTTTGCCGGGAAGATGCTGTTCATTTCCGCTTACCCTCTGATAGCAAGGCGCCGAGGTTCGTGAACACCAGGGGGGGTCTTTTAATGTAGCGAGAATCCTCAACGCGAAGGCTAATAAGAGTCCTCGTGGGCGAGAAGAGGGTCACTGAGGCCACGCTGCCATAGCCTTCTTCCCTGTTCTGGGCCGACTCCCAGAAAACTTCATAAATTGGCACGAACTCCTCGGAGTTCTTCCCCGAATTCGTGAAAGAATCGAGTTCGACACGGCTATGGCAGTCACGGTTTAGCGCAATAACGTCCATCTGGGCGGCGGCTAACCACTGGGTTGCCAGTTGGTAGGCTACTTGCTTATCCAGTTTACTCTTGGGCCAGCGGTAATGCGCCGCCCATTCCAAGCGGTCCTGGTCCTGATGCGCGCCCTCGACAAAAGAGAGCTTGTGGTCCACACTAACGAAGTAGCCATAGTCACGGGTATGAACGTTCCCGATAGCTCCAAGCCACATTAGAGACATGCCGTATCCGGAAATGAATACGCGCGTCAGGTCCTGTTCCGTGATTGGTAGCTTTTCCGGCAAGTGCAGTTGTGCCGCCGCGGTGTTCGCTTCCTGGATGACGAGTCGCAAGGCTTCTCGGTTGTAGGCCGGAGTTGAGAAGCGCCGCCCTTTGGAGTTCAGTTTACCATCGGGTCCAATCAGACTGTGAATTAGTGCATTAGTTGCCGCCGCGGCGGCCGCTTCGGTAGCGACTTTTTGCCCACGAAGCGGAAAGGGGCGGAGTGCCATAAGCGAAACTGCTGCTGAGGCAAATACTAAGGCAAGCAGCCGACGCGGGTACGAATCCTGTGGTGGCTGACGAAAGTCGCGGGGCGGGATGTAAGGCGAGTTGATATTCATCGCCGCTGGTATGGTGGCCGGTAAAGGTTGTCCAGTTCTCGGCTCCAACCATCGACTCTCAAGCCCGAGTGCCCTACGACGTATAGGGGAGCCGTGTGGAGTTCCATGACCCCTTCCGTTTGCGGATTCGTTACGTCGATATATTTAAAATGTTTATTTGGCCTGTTCCTTACAGGCAGTGGAACGGTGACGAACTTCGGATCGGAAGTCCAGGTTATACACTGCGCCAGGGGGATTCCACTCATCCACAGCAAGTAAAAGGTGCCTGTGGTGTCTGCGGCTTCGGTTGCGAGCCAGAAGGCGTCGGCGTAATAGGACGTATTTGTAAGGCCCGCTAATCCACGTTGAACATCCTCCCCCCACCCTACGAAAGCTTGCGGCCCTAGGTTGTCGCGGCGTGGCTCGTCAGGCGAACCTTTTGGGTATATACCGAATGCGCGGCACCATGTCTCCTCTTTGGCAGTCGAGCACCCGTCCAAAAACACGAACCGATACGGGTGGTGGTTCTGCCTCCCCAGAATATTCACATAATCGTTACCAAGAAAATTGGAAACTTCGACGCAGTACAATTCCGCGTCCCCTGTTGCGGCTCCAAGCGAGTAGGTGCTCCCATGAGCGGCACAGTAGAATTGTTTCGCATCTCTGAGGGAGGCCATCCCGTTGGAGGGGATCAGTTTGCTTCTCACATCATCCCTCGAGGCGAGGTATCCGGGATATTCTGCGGTTGTAGGAGGAGCAAAACCGTTAAGATCCGACAGGTAAGGCTCCCACAGGTAGTCCGGCGCGATTAGAATGTCCACGGCGTCCTGCATTTTTTCCCAGATATCTCCGCCCCGGGAGAATTCGACACCCAGAGGGTCAGCCGGTTTGGGTATGCACATGTAGCAAAAGTCGAACTTTTTGCCGATTTCGGTAGGGACTCCGTCGGGGCTAAGGAAAAGGGCTTTAGTGGCGCTCCCGGACCCGGCTGGGGCACCGGCAGGATCGTAGAGCGTAGCATTGAAAACAGCATTCACCGTGTTACCAATGTAAGGGGTAATATTATCGCTATAAGTTACATTCCAATTTTCCTGGATTGTACCGTTTTGGGTCGAGTTTGGGCCGATTTTTCTGACAAGGGTCGGCGGGACGGTTGAAGGGTCATAAAGATCAATTGTGTACCTCACGTTTGAACTGACCACTTTCGCGTCAAGGTAGGCTCCATTGGCGTCGTACATAAAGCCACTCTCGAAAAATTGGATCACATTTTGAGACGTGAAAGGAACGATTGTTCCGTAGGAGTAGTGAACTGCCGTTTCAGACGCCAAGCCCGACAGGGAGAATTCTACCTGGAGGAGGTGAGGTCCCGGCGCATCGAAAGTTGTATTCCAGCCCAGCAGGGAATTCCCATTTTCCGCTTCGGTACACTCTTGCATGGTTGCGTTAACACCGTCAACGTACACGGTCAAATTTCCGGCCGCGGTGACGGCATTGTAATTGAGCGGTAATTCGAAATGAGCGATGTTACCGTCGCTACCCACGGTTTTCTGAATAAGGATGAGGGGATTGCCGCGGTCGAATGGGCCAACTTCCAAGGCGCGTTTAATGCGCCCGACTAAGCCGTCTCCGGATAAATCAATGTCGTCGTAGGTGGGGCTTCCGGGGTGCGACGCGCCATCCGCTGCCGTGGCGTGCCAGTCCGTCTCGCTGCCCTGAGCCCAGACCCCATCCCCGTGCCAATTTTCGACGTAATCCGGAATTCCGTCGCCGTCGTAGTCTTTGGGCTGGCCTGCTGACTGTCCTGTGGTATTCACGGCAACGTAGTGCGCACCGATATTTGCGTGGTGCGTGTTGTCTGTTGCCAATTCGTCGCCCTCTTTTACCTGGTCGGCGCGGCTGGTGAAATGGTAAAGGCCAACGTCGGCCGGCGAGCCCCAGCCGGCGCCGTGGAGCTGGCCCCATGGCGCTTGTGTTGTATCCAGATAGAAATTGCCCAGAGGTCCGTTCGTAAATACGGGCGCGGCGCTCAAGGTGACTTCGTGCTGGCCGTCAATGTAGCCGTCTGGGTTAGGGTTATGTGGAATCAAATGGGTGGACTGGCCTGTCCCGACGTCGCCCGCGGCGGCTGCCCAATAGGCGTTCCAGTCATAATCCAAAGGCTGGTATTGGTCCTGGGCGAAGATGGTTTGATCGAAAAGGTTGTTCTCGAAAACCCAGTTGCCGACGGAGGCATTGATCGGCTCGACGGAGAGCCAGCCGCCACGGAAGGTGTTGTTGGTGGCGGTCAGTTGCAGGTCAATGGTCGGGTCGGTGTACGGGCCGCTCCACCAGGTGGGGCCGGTGTCGGCATCGAGATTGATGAAGACGCGATCGAAGACGTTGTTGAAGAGGGAAACCTGCCCAGGAATCGGAGGGCCGCAAAAGCGCTGGAAGTTAGTAGGCCAGCCGGGCTGGAACACCGGTGGGATGACCTGGCCGTGGGGCTCGCCGAGATTTATCCAGCCGCTGTGGATCGCGCAATCACGCATCTGGAGGGACATGACGCTGCTGACGGACGATTGCTGGAGGTACTTGGCCAGGTACCACGGCGCCATGCCGCCCCAGAAATGGTGCGAGATGCTCCCGGCCGGCAAGTAGAAATTGCAGAAGCGGAAATCCAGCGAGGGAGGCGGGGAACCCTCGGGATTCAGGTCGGGGTCTATGCTGGGGTCGGCCAGGACCTCGGGCCAATAATGGGGAACGAAAGAGATAAGAAAATCGGGGAACATCCAAAAGTACGGGAAGGGGCCTTCCTGAACGGACGAGACGGGGGCGAAGGTGATGGGGCGCGCAGGCATGCCCTGGCTCGAGAACGAAGCGCCTTGCTGCAAAACAAAGCCAAAAGGCAAATCGTATCGGAAGCCGATGGCCGTGCCGGGGAGCACGTTGAGCTGGCCGCCGTCGCCGACACTGAAGTAGGAAACCGTGTAATCCAAAACGTCGAAATAAAAACCAAGATCGGGAGCCGTTCCGGGCACGTAGCGCGGGACGTTGGTGGAAAGCGTCATGGTGCCATTCATCTGATAGAACCAGGGGATGTCCATGGGCGCTGAGGTGGTTTTGTTGGCCAGCTCCCCGAGGAGTGTGGCATCCAAGCCGACCATGCTGCCCCTCGCCTTGTACAAGCTGCCAGGCGGGAGATAATGGCTGCTATCTCCGCCATACTGGAAAATGGATATTGGCGAGCTAATAGTTTGGTTTGGGCTGGTTTGCAGAGTGGAGGGAATAGTGGAGCGGTCGCCGGTGTTGACGTAGAGGCTGTTGAGCGCCGTCCAGGTTCCGCGAGGGCCAGATGGGCTGAAGAGAAATCTCAGACATTCATCAGTGGTGAGGTGTTGGAAATTCACTTGAGGCGCGGAAACTGCAGGGTCGAGGGCGAACACATTCGTAGCCTACCATCAATAAGATACCATGTGTCGGCTGCAAAAGTGTAGTTATTTTGGTCTGGCATGATTTCAAAAAATGCAATTTGCATGGCAACGTGGAGAACCGACCCCGTTCCGACCCCCGACCCCGTTCCGACCCCGTTCCGGCTACCTGTGCAGGAAGATGCCATTTGGGTACAGGCCGCTGGGGTTATTGGTGGGGACGAGTTGGACGATGCTGCCGTTGATGTATTTGAGGTCCTGGGTCACTGGCGTTTCATCTGCTCGCGCGATGTCAATGTTGACCTGGAGGATGGTCACGGCGATTTCTTCCTGGGCGACCCAGTGCTCCTGCCCGTCTGGATCCAGTTCGACGTTGATGGTTTTGTCCCCGAGGGAACCGCTTGGCGCAATACCTTCGAGATAAAAAGTGACCTTCGGGTTTTCGGCAGTAAAGCCAAGCTGAGCGAGATTGCCATAGACGGCGTTATCGAACACGGTGTTGCCACTGGGGCCCCGTATCTTGCCGGGCACATAATTGCCTCCATCATACACCGCGAGCATTTTCCTGGTGACGGCCGCGTTGGTTGTCCAGAGGCGGAGGCTGCCGGGACCGGGTTTCCACTGGGGGGGCGAGTCGTCCCGGGTAACCAGCCAGGGATCTGAGGAATCATAACTCAATCTAAGCTTTGCTTTTGACAGATCAATGGGGCCCTTGAGTTCAATCGTCAGAGGTGCGAACTGATCACCGTAACTGGTCAGGAAGTCAGGATTTGCTGGAATCGCGTTAAATCCGTCTGCGTAGCCGGGGATACCGTCGCCGTCATAATCGAAGCTGTTGAGGCCGATGATTTTGCCGGGCACGCCCGGTTTGTCGGCGGTGATGTCGGCGGCGGGGTCGTCGTTCATCGCGTAGCCGGAATAGTTTTCATTGTCCACGTCCACGTCCAGCTCCAGCACGGTGACCAGAACCTGATCGGAAGAGATGAAGCCGCTGCGGCCATCGGGGTCGAGCGAGACTTTGGTGGAGGTCTGGCCGGGGGCGATGCCTTCGACGTAGAGGGTAGTGGGGGCGTTTGTGGCCCAGTAAATGGCTCCGTTAGCGATGCGGTCACCGATTTGGACCCAGTCGCCATGGTCAACCCCCCATTGATCGACCTGAGCCACCTTTCGGAACCGAAATCGGATCGGGGTCAGAACAAAGTTTTTTCACTGGTTGGAAGTTTGCGTGATTGCCGCTGCAAGAGCGAAGCGACATGAGTGGGTGCTCCCATGAAAAGACGGTCAGCGATCCACTCAAGAGTCATCGTTGATTCTTGCCGCAGCCGCGGCGCGATTCGAATTTTTTGTGAATCACTCTTGCGCCGCCTCGCAAAGCTTCAGCCGCCCAACGCAAAGCATCCAGTTCCTCTTTCACAATCCGCTCGGCTTTTGCCAAAGCGGATTGCCGGATCTCCTCTCCCGCGTGTTTCGGGCTGGCTAACTGGCTAACTTGGGCCAGCAACTCCTGGCGAAACTCCTCGCTGCCTACGCATACGCTCTTGAGATAGCCGTTTCCGCTGCTATCGACCGGCAGAGGTTTGTAACGGCCGCTGAACAGATGCCCGAACTCCTTCTGCCGATGGTTGAACCGGTTGGTGTAAACGCCCAACAGCCATTGCATTCCTCGCACGAGATTGGCCCGCGGTGTTTCAGTCACTAAATGAAAGTGGTTACTCATGAGGCACCAGGCGTGAATTTGCCAGTCGGTCTTCTGACAGGCTTCGTCCAGAGTATGCAAAAACAGGAGTCGATCCTTGTCATCAGTGAAGATTGGTCGCTGTAGAGGAAGGCGCGTTGAGAGCCGTTGGCCGTGCTCGCCACGCCCACGATTTGGCCATTGTTGTTAATGCTATTAGCGACGCTGTAGTTCCCACCCAGGGTGCCCAGGTTACTCATCAAACGGCCGCTGTACAGAAAAGCATTGAGAGAGCCGCCTGACGATGTGGAGATGGAGGATTGGCCCACGACTTGGCCGCTGTTGTTGATGCCTTCAGCAGCACTGGTACTCCCGCCGGGCGGAGGCGGGAATGAGGGTAGCGTGCCCAGTGAGACCTTCTTGCTGCCATAGCTGTTGCAATTGCCCCGGCATTTTATCAAATTGCATCGTTTTCGTCAATGGCTCTATGACGTTCCGACGTTCCTGACATTCCTGGAGTTTCCCGAGGGGCATGAAACGCGCTTTCAGCGCTACCCGTCATCTTTGGGGCGATGAACCCAGGCCGGCGCTCCGCTTGGCCTGGGCTGGTATGAGTCAGGCCTTCGGCCTGAGGCGTTTTGTCAGCCATGGACGACATTCCTCAGGCAGGCCCCCCAGAAGAGTGAAGGCATACGGATGAGCAGTTCTTTTACAATTGATTAGACGCTGGCATTGGAACGCATTTTGCTTTATATTAAACAGGAACAGGCGACGGGCCAAGAGTGCCCAGCAGGGACGAGATCGGCTAAATCGTCAAACAGAGACAGAAAACGGCGATGAAAGTGATTCGACCTAACTGCCGCGCGCAGTTTGCGGCAGAAGATATCGAGTTTATTCTTTCTGTCCTGGGTGGCAAAATTGGAACAGCCGATTGCCTGATCAAGCTTCTTGCGGACGAGGAGGAACGTGACCTGATCCTGGATGACGAGGCGCTATTCCACGCGCTCCTGGAGCGCCGTGGTTGCCTGCGAGTCTCCAGCCGGTTTTATTTCTATATCCTCGTCCGCCACGTTTTTCTGCGGTCCGACCTAAAAGACCGCGAGATGGCGGATTATGTGGCCGAGGTGCTGGCCGAGTTCTCGCGCTCGGAGCGGGCGCGGTGCGCGGTGCCCGGCCAGGCCAATCCGATGGATTATTTCTTCGAAATGCTGACGGCGCTGCAGAAAGCGGATGACCGGACGAGCTTCTTTATTCGAGCGCACATTGGCAATTACTCGCTGTTTCTCTCGGGCGTGTTTCCAAATCGAATTCGGTTCCGAGCCGAGGCGCGCGGTTTTCCGAACCTGAAGTATTACGAGGGTCTGGGCCGCACACAGTATCGAATGGCGAGCGACCATCGGCTGGCGCAGCGGTTCGAGGTGGCGCAAGTGCTCGGGACGCTGGCCGAGCGGTTCGGGGCGACGCGGATGGCGCTCAATGATATTGCCGACCGGTTGTTCTCGATTGGGGATGAGAGTTATGCGCTGGAGGCGTTGCTGAGTGGCAGGGGCGAGGGGGAGGGGAGCTAACTCGCGGCACTTTGTCTTTCACTTTGTCTTTCACTTTGTCTGGTCAGTAGTCCGGAGTCAGTAGCCAGTGGTCAGTGGTCAGGGTCAGGGTCTTTTCCCGGGCGGTTTCGAGAACTTAATCTAAAACTGCCGACTAAGTTTGCGATTAAGTTTGCGATTAAGTTTCCCCTGAGCCCGCACCTGACACTTGACACCTGACACTTGGCACGTGAAACTCGCCCCCACGCATGAATACGATCTCTTCGCTCAAGACGGTCAAAGGCAGTACCAAGAGTTTGGTTGAAAACGCGCTTACCGATTCAGGCGGGTTGCTGCGGCTGGCTCCGACGTGGGTGCCACGCTCATTTCTCCAGCCGGGCTTGCGCATTAAGTTGCACCCGGATGACACCTATGCGTATGGCGCAAACCGGGGCGGGATTGACGAGCGCTGGTTCGCCTCAACCACTGAAGCTGCCAATGAGGGACGCGTTCCGGATGAGGGGCTGAGTTATTGCGTGGTGGGAAACCAGCGATTCACGCTGCGCAAGGCGGTGGAGGACTGCGGCGCGGCAATTGTGGGCAAAGCGATATGGAAAAAATATGGCCGCTGGCCGGTTTATTCGAAATTCTTCGATAATATGGGGCCGATCCCGCTGCACATGCACCAGAACGCGAAACAGGCCAAATTGGTCGGGCAGGAGGGCAAACCGGAATCTTATTACTTCCCGCCGCAACACAATAACGTGGGTAATAATTTTCCGTACACGTTCTTCGGCCTGGAGCCCGGCACAACGAAGGGGCAGATTCGAAAGACGCTGGAGGATTGGAACAAGGGGGATAATGGCATCCTGGACTTGTCGAAGGCGTATCGGCTAAAGCCCGGCACGGGCTGGCTGGTCGGGCCGTGCATCCTTCATGCGCCCGGCAGTTTCTGCACCTATGAACCGCAGTGGGGCAGTGATGTGTTTGGGATGTACCAGAGCATGGTGGAGGGGCG
This sequence comes from Verrucomicrobiota bacterium, assembly GCA_003176045.1. Lineage (GTDB taxonomy): Bacteria > Verrucomicrobiota > Verrucomicrobiia > Limisphaerales > UBA8199 > PSRM01. The sequence continues at coordinate 17,701 of PSRM01000184.1, forward strand.
TTACGTGCCGTGGGCCTTGCTAGTCAAAGACATGCCGAAGAATAAACACAAGGACCTCGATTTCATTGTGGACCAGTTGGATTGGGAGGCGAATGTTGACCCGAACTTCAAAGACAATCATTACCTCGAACCGATTGCGGTGGCCGATACAGCCCGCGACGGCTATGTGGACCGCTGGATTGTCTATGGCAAGATCGGCGGCGAACAGCTTTTCAGCGCCAAGGAGTTGACCGTAGAACCGCGCGCAAAATGCCGTATCTGGGACAACGGCGCTTACGGCCTTACCTGTGTTCAGGGCACTGGCAGAATCAACGATGAGCCTTTGAACAGCCCCAAACTCATCAGATTTACTGAATTAACCGAGGACGAATATTTTTGCACCGAAGACGGCGCAAGGAATGGAGTGGAATTTGAGAACACCAGCGAGACGGAACCGCTGGTGTGTCTGAGGTATTTCGGGCCCGAAGTAAATCCCGAGGCGCCGGAAATCGGCGCGTATAAGAGGCAAAGGCGGGGGAGATAGCCGTGTCAAGTGTCAGGTGCCAGGTGTCAAGTGTCAAGTGTCAGAGAACAGAGGTCAGAGATCAGAGATGAGAGGCTCGGGAATTCGGCTGGTACTCGAAACGACAATGATATCGCGTGAAAAACGAAAAGCGTTGCTCGGATTGGGCATCGGGCTGCCGTTGTTTATTGGGTTCGTGGTGTTGGGCGTTCTGGCTGCTAAAGCCCGGCACGCCGGCTATCGCCCATTCGGCGATTCTACAACGGGGATTCTGCTGGTGCTCGGCTTGTTGATGCTGATTGTTTCTCTGCCGTCCTATTTATACGGTTGCGCGGCTCTTGCGCGGGGAAAGGGTTACAGCACGGCGATATTGCTCACCGTTATTCTCGGTTTGCTATTCCCCCTGGTCGTCCTGCTCGCGCTGCCCGATAAGAACAAACGCCACCGCCGTTATTAAAGCATTAAAGCAGGACCGGTCACTGGTAAGTTCGCTAAGAATGTTCCTGAATCTTTTGGCCTGTTCTCTCGATATCTTCCCCTGCCCCATGGATTGTGTGGCACCCGGCGACGCTGACGATCAGAGATATCGAGCTAAACACCAGAAACAATAGCTTTCGAATGTTCATAACAAACCGTTGCCCAGGGAGCTTGGTGGGGCCATGGGGTATTTGCCGCCACGGAGCGCGGATATCGTCAGGAATGGGATGGATGGGAGGAATGGGAATTATGCGCCTGCTTGCACGAGTGCTTTTCATTCTTGTTTTCGGGAGATTCGCCCAAGGCGCGGAAGACGCTGGCCAATGGATTGTGGTCACGTCACCCGAGCTGCGACCGGCTTTGGAGCCGCTGATCGCAGATCGCGGGGCTGAAGGCTTTAAAGTCGTGATACTCGATACAGGAGAACTCCTTAGCCAGGAACAACGGCATCAGGGCAATGGCACTCTGCTTAAGAAAAGGGTCGAGGGGCAGGTGCAGGGGTTCAAAGGCCGTAGTTATCTGCTGTTGGCGGGTCCGTTTAACACTGCCGGCCTTACAAACTCAGATAATATCGTTTTGCCCGCGCTGCGAGGGGCGGTGGGCAGAATGAAGGGCGAACCAAGTGACAGTGGCTATGGGTTGCCGGGCGATGACGGAATGTCGCGGATGGCGGTCGGGCGTTTGCCCGCGCGAAACCGTGGAGAGCTTTCGGGCATGGTTCAGAAGACACTGGAGTTCGAACACGACGTAAAGCCTGCTCCGTGGCGGAACCGATTGGCGCTGCTGCTGGGCAACCCGGGTGGCGGCATGCTGGCTGAAATGTTTATGCAGCAGAGCTTGAAAGCGCATTTGGCCCCGCTGCATCCCTCCTGGCAAGTGCGGACCGTTTTCAACGTGGCATCCTCGCCGTTTTATTTGCCCAGGCCGCAGGACCGCGAGGCAGCCGTTCGTTACATAGAGGAGGGAGACATGTTTTCGATTTACTGCGGCCATTCAGGCCCGGCAGGAATGGGAATGGACGAGCGGTTCATCCCTCGCAAGGACTGGGCAACTCTGAACATCGTTCAAGGGCGGGGGCCGTTTTTCACCTGCGGTTGCTTTTGCTGCCAAATGAAAGGAACAAACGAGGCGTATGGAGTGGCGGCGGTGCGGAATCCTGCGGGACCGGTTGCGGTTATCGGCGCGATGGAGGAGAGCTTTTCCGCTCCCGGGCAGCTTGCAGTTGAAGGCTTTCTAAGTTGCCTGACAAATGCGCCATTCCCTCCCAGGCTGGGTGATTACTGGCTGAGCGTTCAGGCTGGTTTGGCTCGTGGCGGGATGGACGCGGCGACATTCGCGATGATGGATGTGATGGACGGCACGGAAGGAAAAGTGCCGCTGGCAACCCAGCGCCAGGAGCATCTGGAGATGTGGCTGCTGCTGGGCGATCCGGCTTTGCGGATGCCGGTGGTGCCCGCGGATATCCCGCTAAAGGCGCAGGGACCCTTAGTTTGCGGCAAGACGATTGAAATTAGTGGAGGTCTGCCCCGACGGCTCAGCGGGGCTGAAGTCCGCCTGACAATCGAGCGCCCGTTGACGTCCGAGCCGATCGAGTTGGAAATGGTGCCGAAAAATTCACAAGAAACGAGAGAGGCGCGTGTGAAAGCGTTCGAGGCGAATCATCAACGCGCCAATTCTTTTGTCGTTTCAAGCGCACTAAAGAAGAGTGTTGGCACGAATTTTTCGGTTTCCATGAAATTAGGCGATGCAATGCCGTGGAGTAATGTTGTGATAAGAGCGACAGCAACGGTTTCGAATGAGATGGGATTTGGGGTGTTGGTTTTGCCGGTAGGTGAGCGTATGGCGGAGAACGGCGGAGCCGCTCACTAGATCGCGCGAATTCTCATTAACACCGTGGCTTTAGCCCGGTGAGGCGGGTCGAATGGAGATCTTAGCCGTTTCACCTGATATTTCACACCCCGGGACGCCGGGTGAGGGCACCCGGCCTACAGGAACATCGGTGTTGGCTTGTAGGCCGCGTGCCCTGACGCGGCGCTCTGTTGGCCTTCCCATCAGTGTGTGAAATATTCGGGTTCAACGGCTTTCCCCGAGCGACAAACTGTTTAAAACAGTTTGTGGGGCTTGGCGGGCTCGTGCACCGGGCTAATGGCTAAAGCCACGGTGTTAATGAGAGGCAAACAATCACGAGCCAAAGGCCCCCGAAGAAAAAGAAATCCCCTACGCGACTCTTCACGTTTCACGTTTCACGTTTCACGTTTCACGTTTCACGTTTCAC
>PSRM01000318.1 GCA_003176045.1 Verrucomicrobiota bacterium
CCTGATTTTAAACGGGCGGCCGTGCAATTCCTTCAGGTTTATCAGAATATTTCAGCCGAGGGAGTCGTTTACCTGCTGCCGACACCGCGCAACGGGGAACTGCAGGACCTCCTGTACACGGCCAACCTTGGCATTGTGCTGGAACATCTGCCGGACAAAAACACCGCCGTAATTTCCAATTTCACTTCGCGGCCGCGCCGGGGCGAAACGCCGGTAGGCGCCAGGTTTTTCGAGGAATTGGGTTACGATGTCCACCTCTCTCCTTTTAAATTCGAAGGTGAAGCCGAGCTCAAGCACCTCTATGACAATATTTACATAGGCGGCTATGGCATCCGCTCGGACAAGGCCACGTATGATTGGATGGAGAAACACTTTGGAATGCGCATCATCAAGCTGCGCGAAGTCGAACCTTATCTGTACCATCTGGATTGCTCGGTTTTCCCCATTACCAAAGAAAACACGATTGTCTGCACAGAATTGTTCACGAAACGAGAATTGGCGGAGTTGGGGAAAGTCACCAATATTATTCCCGTTTCGGCCGACGAGGCCTTCTCCGGCATCTGCAATTCCGTACGGCTGCCCAACCAGGTGCTGAACTCCTCGCACATCCACGACCTGAAGGCGGGGACCGAGGATTACGCGTATGAAGTGCAAAAGAACCGGCGGCTGGAGGACATCGTCTCGAACCTGGCGCTGGAAGTCGCTTACTTCAATTTGAGCGAGTTTCACAAGAGCGGCGCGCTGTTGTCCTGCATGGTGATGCACTTGAACCGACATTCATACAAGATCGCATTGACCGCTTAATCGCGAGCACGGTCAGTCGTCTTATGGATGCGAGCGGAGCGAGTTATACTGGAGTCCAGCAGGTACGCGTACGACCATGAAAGACCGAAGCCTGTTGCGAGCAGTCTGGAAGCTGACGTTGCCGGTCATTTTCGTCGAGGCTACGGAAACCTTCGATCACCTGATCGCCACGTTGTTTATGGCGCGGGTAGGGGTCACGGAGCTGGGCGCAATCGGAGTGGCCGATGCCGTGCTGTTGCTGTTTCTGATTGTGCCGCTATCCCTGGTTGACGGCGTACAGATTCTAACCGCTCGACGAGTGGGCCAACGCCGGCCTCGAGAGGCTGGGGCGGTGTTCAACCAGGTTTTTCTCCTGACGCTGGGCCTGTGCGCGATCGCGACGATGGCATTGAAATTGTTCTCACCGGTGGTCGGCTACTGGATCGTGGAGTCACCGGATGTGGGCAAGGCCATAGACAGCTATCTCCAACTCGATGCCTACAGCATCGGTTTGGCGGGAGTCACTTTCGCTTATAGCGCCTGGCTGATCAGTGTGGGCAGGACCCGGGCCTTGATTCCGGCAACCCTCATTATCGTGGTAGTGGACGTTGCCCTGAATTACCTCTTTATCTTCGGCAAATTAGGCTGCCCCGCCCTGGGAATGCGTGGCGCAGCCGTCGGCTCAATCGGAGCGGAGCTGGCCGCCGCGGTGTTCCTGACGGCTTATGTCTGGCGCAACTTCAATCGAAAGGAGTACGGTTTGTTCCGATTCACATGGCCGGACCGCAAGACCAATCGGTTGTTAGCGTGGCTGTCCGGACCGATTGCCGCTCAACTGGTGTTGGAGGATTCGCGTTGGTTTGTTTTCTTCCTGATCATCGAGCGGGTTGGCACCTCTGCGCTGGCGATCGCCAACGTTGTGTTTACCTGCTACATCGTGTTTTGCATCCCAACGGAAGGATTCTCCGAGACCACTTGCTCGATGGTCAGCCGCTTTGTTGGACGTAACCGTCCGGACCGGATCGGCCAGGTCGTCAAGAGCACGACCTGGGGCGCCATCCTGGCCACGATTCCTTTTATCCTGCTGGCGCTGGTTGCGCCGCAATGGGTGGTGGCGGTGTTCTCGCCTGAATCGGGCGCGTTGGGTGAAGGCAATGCCAGCCTGCGTGTGGTCGCGTTGGGGATGTTTGTGGCAATTCCCGCCCATTTATGGTTCACGGCGGTGGAAGGGACGGGTGATACGATTGCTGCACTGGGAATAGATCTCGTGCTCACGTTTGTGATGCTTGGGCTGACCTATGTGGCCGCCATCCAGCTCGGCTGGCCGCTGGACAGGATCTGGCTGGCGGTGCCGATTACATGGCTGGTTTGCCTGGGCGCCTGCTATGGGTGGATGAAGTCCGGGGCTTGGAAACGGCTGGAGCTATGAGGCGTCTCTTCCACCGGGCTAAAGCCACGGTGCTAATGAGAACACGTCGGCGAGCGCGGGAAACATTCCGGCTCGCGCTGGTTTCGCTGCTGCTTCCAGGGGCATGCTGGGCAGCAATTCCCGATAACGACGCCTTCGCCACACGTATTCCCCTCTATGGCACCAATGTTTCAACAACCAGCAACAACATCGGCGCAACCAAGGAGGCTGGCGAACCGGACCCGAATTTCACCGGAGGCAAATCGGTTTGGTGGACCTGGACGGCGCCGGCTTCCGGATATGTGACCATCAGCACCGCAGGCAGTTCGTTCGATACAACACTCGCCATATATACCGGCAGTGTGCTCACGAATCTGAATCTGGTGGCGTTCAACAATAACGAACTCTCCACGAGCGAGGTTGACTTCAATGTCACCGCTGGCACGACGTACCAGATTCAAGTTGATGGCGATGACACCTCCAACTACCCGACCAACAACGCCGAAGGGAATATTGTGCTGCAATTGTCGCTCGCTCCGCTGCAACCCCCGCCATCAAATGATAACTTCGCCAACCGCCTCACCCTGACCGGCTCGCACTTGAGCAATGTCACCGGATCCAACGTCGGCGCCAGTGGCGAGCCGGGCGAGCCGTTCCACGCCGATACACTAGGTTTCAAATCGGTTTGGTGGACCTGGACGGCGCCGGCTTCAGGCGGCCTCACTCTTACGACCAAGAACAGCTCGTTCGACACGGTTTTGGCCGTTTATACCGGCAACTCGGTCTCAAACCTGACGCTCGTCGCGGCTAACGACGAAGATCCCATAGTGGGCCTAATCAGCACTGTGAATTGCAATGTCATCTCGAATGTCACCTACCAGATCGCGGTGGATGGTTTCGAAGGGGCGTCGGGTAACATTCGATTGGTGTTGAATTTGGGAACGGCTTTCCCGGTGCCGGCTAACGATAATTTCACCAACCGGATCAGGCTTACCGGCTCTATCATCGCGACTAACTGGTCGAATGTCGGCGCGACCTATGAGCCCAATGAGCCCATGCATCTGGTTACTTTCGGCGGCAAATCGGTTTGGTGGACCTGGACAGCGCCGTCTTCGGGTGCCGTGACGCTGACTGCGTCGAACGCTGCGCTGGACACGCTGCTTGCCGTCTATACCGGCACCGCCCTGACAAACCTGATTTTCGTGGCGGGCAACGAATACGATTTTTTCACCAACACCAACGGCTTGGGCAGCACCGCCTTTTTCAACGCAACCTCCGGCGTAAATTATCAAATCGTGGTGGATGGCGCTGATGGGAACACCGGCTCTTTCGACTTACGCCTCTCGATGGACGTGTTGGACCCCATTCCGCCCGACGACAATTTCACCAACCGCATCGGACTTGCCGGCTCCAACCTCTCCACCGCCGGAACGAATATCGGCGCGACTCTTGAAGTGGGTGAGCCGCTCCATCGCGGATACTACGGCGGACATTCGCTGTGGTGGAAATGGACTTCTCCTAATGCGGGAATCGTAACTATGAGCACGACCAACAACGTCACTGACGTACCGGACACATTGATGGCTGTCTATACCGGTTCTTCCCTGACCAGCCTGACTGAGGTCGCCAGCGATAACAATAGCGGCGGGGGCAACTGGGCCAGTCGTGTCACGTTCCCGACGAAAAGCAATGTGACCTATCAGGTGGCGGTGGATGGCGTTGACGGCGATGAGTGGATCAATCTTCGCCTGAACATACATTTTTCGGCGGCGTCCTACGGCCTGACCAACATGATCAGCCCTGCCGGCGCCGGCTCAGTCGGCGTGGCCCCTTTGCCCGATCAGGGTGGCAAATACGCGCCGGGCTCGGTTGTGACACTCACGGCGACCCCGGTCAACGGTTACGCGTTCACCAACTGGACGGGCAGCGTCGCCTCCACGAACAATCCTGTGACGTTGTTGATGAACGCGAACAAAACCCTTTCAGCCAACTTCCTCAGCGTACCGCCTCTGCTCACGGCTTACGAACCTCAATCGTACCAAAGTCTGCGTTCCAACGGTTTCCGTTTGCTGTTGACCGGGCCGACTAATTTCTCTTACTCACTCGAGCGTTCCAGCAATTTTACGCTCTGGACAGCAATCCAAACCAGCCTCGTCACATCCGTGCCTTTCGAATTTCGAGATTCTTCAGCGACCAACGCCGCATTCCGTTTCTATCGGGCCCGGCGCACGCCGTGAGGCCCTGGGAATTAATCGCGGATTACGCGGATTACGCGGATATTTCCCAAGAGGGTCATAATGGACAATGATAATTCGTGTTTATTCGTGTCCATTCGTGGTTGCGACTATTTAAACCGACTTCGCGGACGACACACTAATACCGCCACGCCAATCCGGCGAAGAACTCCCAGTTATCGGCCCATTTGGTCATGCCGATGTTCGCTCCTGCATTCAGTTGCAGGTCATCAGTCAACCACCACATCAAGCCTGAATCGAAGCTGCCAACCCATCCGACGCCTTGCTCGGTGCTGACATTGGAGGCGAATTCGACGTAAGGCTCAAGGTTGCGCAGAATCGGCCGCGCCAACAGGATGCTGTTGCCATATTCCTCGTGGCGGCTTCGGCCACCCAGGATGTCTTGCGCTGAAACAAAACGGCTGGTCAATCCCAGATGCGCGTCCCAGGGCAGTTTGGCCGCAAACGGCACTATCAGCCCGCCTTGCACAATATCCGCGCCGACTCCGTTTTGGCTCGTCGGGATCGTGACAAACGGTGTCAAGCCCAGGGCGGTCGGCCCATGGTCGTTGCCCCAGACGTTATATTTGAGGCGAACGGTCGTGTCCCCGAAGCCGTGCCGCGTGACGGCTGAGCGCACGCCTTCGAATTCATCGCGCTCGTATTGATGGATATACGGTTCGAGCAAAACCTGTAGGTCCAGGTCGTTGAGCAACCCAACTTTCAAATTCATCGGCGCCACATCCCATTCGTTGAAGTGAAAAGCGTCGCCATCAAATGTCTGAGCCACCGCGGTATAGAACACAAAATCCAATTCGATCTGGAAATGGCCCGCGTCAACGGTGTAGGGGCTTTCGGTCGCACCCGGGCCGTCAATGCTCATCTCGCGCATAAGATTCGCCGGGGTCGGGTTGAAGAAATTATAACCTCCTTTGTCCGCCGAAAGCTGCGTGTCGCCGGATGGCTGTGCTTCAGTGCGGCAAGCCAGCACGGCCAGGGCCGCTAAACAACAGAAGGGCTTCGATAGTGGACTCATAATTCAAAAGGCATTCCCCTACGGAATCGCCAAGTTTGTGTCTGGTGCTGAGTAAAAGCAAAGCAACAAGTCAGGGAAAGGTCTAAAAAAGGGGCGGGGAGAGGAGGGGCGACGGGCGAGGGTCGAGGGTCGACGGAAACGAACCGGCGCTGCGCGCCGGGAGCCGGCCCCCCGGTGTGCCGTTTGCGCTTCGAACAGAGCCGCGACCGTGAGGGAGAGTCCAGTATCCGCCTCGGCCCCGGCCAACAGGGACCTCGAGCCTTAACTCCGTTGCTAACTCGCTTTGAACGTGCTTCGCGGAACGACTAGCTCAGAATCCGAGCTTCTGCCTGAACTCGTCTGCATTCTCGATCATAACGCTCCCGGGATCCCCTGGATAAGCATTGAGATAGATCGCGCCGGGTGTCTTGGTGCTAATTCTATGATCTATGTAGTAGTCAAACGTTCTCCCTTTCGCGGAGGAGTTCTAGTAACTACGATCCGGTATTGCCAATGAAAAGTTCCCTCTAACGACCGCCCTCCCCGCGTGTCATATAGGCATATAGGCTATATGAACTGCTTGAAGCGCTTTCTCTGCATAACCTTCCTGAATCTCGTTGCCCTGGTTCCTGCCTTCGGATTGGCCGGCGACCTGGAACGACCTTCTTTAGCTATGCCCGCTAGCACTCCAGAGACATTCCGCACGAACTTGATGGCAGCGATCAGCGAAAAGGAACTCAATTTCCTGGACGGCCATTTCGTGAACGGCAGCACAACACTCCATTACGGAGGGTCAACCGAGGCGTTGAATCGCTTGATCGCCAGGCTAAGCGGAATGGACGGGGTGCGGGTTTGGATCACTTTTGTCAAAGAACCAGGCGGCCCGGCATGGACGCTGAGCCACAATGCGTGGGCCGACGCTGGCGGTATCGCTCTTCAAATCAATATTGCCGCTGCAACGTTGAAGCTGGAGCAATTGGGGATTACGATTGCTGGGGCTTCAAAGGGCCGGTGAGGATCGGTGGCTGGTTGGATGGCACGGATATTCTGATTAACAACAAAGGAACAAAACAAAGACAGCATTCACCCTTTGTTGCTTTGTGTCTTTGTTGTTCATTTTCTTCATCCGCGTGTTACGCGGCATCAGCGGTTTAACAAGCCTTTGGGACAATTAACGGCTAAGGTCTCGACTAAGTTTGCGATTAAGTTTGCGACTAACTTGAGGACAAAGTTAACGACAAAGTTGGCGGGCAACTGTAAAGGGAGCCTGCGGTTCGGAGTTCATAATCGGGCGATTCTACGTTAAATTATTCCCATGGCTGTGGCCGAGACGATACGGAAGAAAGTAGGGGCGCTGCCGCATAAGCCGGGCATCTACCTGATGCGTGACCGGTTTGGCACCGTTATCTACGTTGGCAAAGCACGAGATTTGCGTAAGCGCGTGAGCCAATATTTCCATCCCTCTCGCCGTTTTGGCTGGGACCTGAAATTCAGAGCGCTCATTGATGCCATACACGATTTCGATTTCCACCTGGTGCGCAGCGAGCCCGAGGCGCTGCTGCTGGAGAGCAAGCTTATCAAGGAGTTTCATCCACGATACAACGTCAGTTTTCGAGACGATAAGCGGTTTCTGATGCTCAAGGTGAACCTGAATGATCCGATTCCGCGCTTTACACTCACCCGCATCAAGCAGGACGATGGCGCGCGGTATTTTGGGCCGTTTCCGAACTCAGGGGCGCTGCGCAGCACCCTGGCGTTGGTGCGGCGGCAATATCACTTGCGCGGGTGCCGTCCGTTGACTCCTACCGAGCGCGATTACAAGCATTGCCTGTATGCGCACTTGAAATACTGCACCGCGCCGTGCATCGCCAACGTTTCCCGCGAGCAATACCTCGATCAGATCCAGGCGGCGTGCGAGTTCCTGGAAGGCCAATGTCAGGAAATGCAGCAACAACTCGAAGAACAGATGCAGAAAGCGTCCGCCGCACAGGATTTCGAACGGGCAGCGGAACTACGCGACATGTTGACCGATCTGCGCCAAACGACGCGGAAGGTGAACCGTTTTGAGCGTGTGCCCTACAGTTTGCCCTCGGTGATTGAACCGCAAAGGGACCTGACTGAACTGGCGGAAGTGCTTGGGTTGCCGGCCGCGCCGGAGCGGATTGAAGGGTTCGATATCTCGAATATCAGCGGTACGTTCAAAGTCGCTTCGCTCGTGAGTTTCCGGCACGGACGGCCCGATCGCGCGAACTACAGGCGATTCAAAATCAAGACGGTGGAGGGGCAGGATGATTTTGCATCGGTGGCGGAGGTGGTAAGGCGGCGGTACACGCGGGTCCTGGCGGAGTCCAAAGTCCATAGTCCGCAGTCCACAGTCCACAGTCAGCAGAAGGAGTCCAACGTCCAAAGTCCAAAGTCCAAAGTCGAAGACGCCCAAGCCGCGGAGCCCCGACCCTCGACCCTCGACCCTCGACCCACGGTCCCACACAGCGCACCACAAACTACGGCGCAGACAGCCACTACTGAGAAGCCCACGGACGAGCGCTGGGAAGGCGGGGAACCGGTGGCGGAGGAGTTGCAGAAGCTGGCGAACGAGACCAGCAGGGCCGTGCGCCGGGGGCAGTCAGTTAGGCGGCCTGAGCTGCGGCCAGGGTTGCCGGACCTTATCCTGATTGACGGCGGCAAAGGGCAAGTGGGCGTGGCGCGCGCGGAGTTAGATAAGCTGGGACTGAACCAGATTCCGGTAATCGGACTGGCCAAGGAATTCGAGGAAATCCATTGGCCGGACGAGAGGGAGCCATTGCGCCTGCCGCACGAAAGTGGCGCGTTGAAACTGTTGCAGCGGATTCGGGACGAATCGCATCGTCTGGCGAATACGTATAACGCCGCGTTGAGATTGCGAAAGATTTCAGAAAGCATTTTGGACGAATTTCCCAGCATCGGCCAGCGGCGCAAGGCGGCGTTGCTGAAGAAATTTGGATCGGTCCAGCGTTTGCGGATGGCTTCAGTCGAGCAAATCGCGCAGGTGCCCGGTTTCGGCGGCAAAGCCGCGGCGGAATTGAAGGCGTTTCTGGAAGCGCGAACTAATGTGTAAGTGTCAAGTGTCACGTATCAAGTGTCAGGTAAGCCTCATCGCACCCGACACATGACACTTGACACTTGACACATGACACTTGATACGTGACGGCCATCGTGGTTTCATTCGGGCCGGATGAACATTCAAGTAGCAGTGCTTTGTGATGCGGCGACGGATGACAATGGCAAGCTCAACCTCTTGGGCGCCTTCGACACCATCCGGGCCACCCAATTTCCTGCCGTTCACCAGCAGTGTTCCATCGCTCTGCGCCTGACATTCTTCAGCGGGGACGAAGGCAAGCACAGTTTGCGCATCAATTTTGTAGATGCTGATGGTCATTCGATCATGCCGGATTTGCCGCAGATCCCAGTAGAGGTCGCCCTGCCTGATGATATGCACTTCGGCACGCGCAATCTTCTGGTGAATATTCAGAAGCTCAAGTTCGACCAGCCGGGCATTTACTCGATTGATATCGCGCTGAATGATCAGCCGCAGGCGAGCATTCCGTTGTTAGTGAAGCAAATCGAACAAGCGGCGTCTTAGAGAAGTTGAATAAGTTAAATTGGTCAAATAGGTTAAATAGGTTACATCGGGAAACTTGCGGTTTTCTGGGAACTGAAGGGCGGTCGGGGAATACACTCCAGCGAGACGCCGGCGCTCCCAGGTAAGAGGATCTGCATTTAACCTATTTGACTCATTTAACTTATTTAACCCATTAACTCGTTTATAGGGATGATTCTTACGCTGCTGATTTCGATCGCCGCCTTGCTCTATTCATCAGTGGGGCACGGTGGGGCCTCGGGCTATCTGGCGGCGATGGCTTTGTTTGGGCTGAATCAGACGGCGATGAAGCCGTCCGCGCTGGTGCTCAACCTGTTCGTGTCCGGCGTGGGGTCCTTCCGCTACGGTCGCGCCGGCTGCTTTTCATGGCCAATATTCTGGCCGTTCGCCATCTTTTCGGTCCCATGCGCCTTCGTGGGTGGCGCGTATCAACTGCCAGGCGGCGCCTACCGCGTGGTGCTGGGCCTGGTATTGCTCTTCGCCGCCTGGCAACTGGCGTTCAAAGTTACAAACAAGCGCGGAGAGCCTGTCGGCGGCAACGACAGCCGAACGAACCAAAGCGCCACTTCCGCTACCTCTCCTACCCGGGCCCACGATGCCGGGGACAGAAGACCATTAGAACAAAGCCGGGATAGTTCAGAAAAATCACTGCGCCCTCCTCCAATGCTTGCAGCTCTGGCCGTTGGCGCGCCGATCGGCTTGTTGTCTGGTTTGGTCGGAGTGGGCGGCGGCATATTTCTCAGCCCGTTGCTGTTGTTGCTGGGATGGGCGGACGTGCGCAGGATGGCCGGCGTTTCTGCTGTGTTCATCCTCGTTAATTCCGCGGCGGGCTTGCTCGGGCAGATTCTAATCGGCACTGGTGTTCAATCAATACCACACGATATCTTGTGGTGGACTCCGGCGGCATTGGTGGGCGGTCTTGTGGGGTCGGAATTGGGCAGCCGCCGCCTGGCGCCCTTGACGATGCGCCGGTTGCTGGCCGCGGTTTTGGTCGTGGCGGCCATTAAACTGGTGCTGCCGAAATAGGAGCGCCGAATTCTGTTTCGGCGCGGGAAACGGCGGCTCGCTAGCGCCGAAACGGAGTTCGGCGCTCCTGTGGCTCCTGTGCTTCTCATTGACCTTTTCGACGCTGTTTCGTATTATCTACGGCAACAATGAGCGTTCGGCTTTCGGTTCCTGTGCTGCGCCTGGTTCTGATCATCCTGGCTTCGGCGGCATTGCTGGCCGCATCCGTCCGCGGCGATGATAAGCCCGGGACGACGCCACAAGCCGCTGCGCCGGCGAAAGCACCTCAACCAACCGCCGCGGCGAAGCCCGTGGAGCCGAGCGTAGTTCGGCAGGATGGCCTGTTGCGCCTGGAGGAGGATTTAAGCCGGGCCTTGCACTTCTTCAAACCTGAGAACGAGGTTCAATTGCAACCGCCAGCCGAGTTCCCGGTAATGCGCCCCCAACCGGTGCCGACTCGACGCGACAAACGAATGAAAGATTTGGAGCGGCGCCAAAAAGATTGGACGACGATGAACCCTGATAACCCCGCGACTGTGCCAGATTTGGAAGAACTCCTTAAGCTCCCAGACCGCGAAGCCGATGGGCGGGCAAAGAATTCTTCGGCTTCTGACCTGGATATCTACTCGGAAAGTGCTGGTCCTAAACGATCCTCAAAGCGCAAACTGAAGTCACCCGGACTGGATAAATTGTCAAGCGAGCGCAATGGAGTAAACGGTGAAAAGGACGAGGAAACGGATGACGATTCAAATTTACCTCCGCGGCTGAAGGCGGCGAACAAGGAGCTTAAAAAGCAACTCGGAGCCGAGCCCTCGAAAGCCTCCAAGACGACTGAGCACAGTTTTTGGTCAGACCTGTTCGGTTTTGGGAACGCCCTCCCAACGCCAGAGGAGGAGAAGGCGCATAAAGAAGTAATGAAGGAATTTGAGGAAAAGGTCCTGAACGGGCCCACGGCCAGTTCCGCGGCTGACAACGCCGTGCTGAACGCCGTGAATGGCAACTTGCCCGGCCTCCGACCATCGCTCAATGGCGGGCTCCCGTCTTACGCGACGGGCACCCATGCCTTGGGATATGACTCGCAACTGGGCACTGTGAACCCGGCGATGGGCTCCAGTGCTTTCCAGGACCCTACCACGCGAGCTCTCAACCAGTGGAACCCTTACTCCACGCCACAGAAAACTCAGCCCGCGCCAACGCCCGTTCCGCAGCCAATTTTCGACGTGCCACGACGAAAGTTCCAGTAGGTCCACAGTCCACAGTCCACAGTCCAAAGTCCAAAGTCAGAAGCAAGAGGTCAGGGGTCAGAAGTCAGGGATCAGAAGTCAGCGGTCAGTGGTCAGAGGACGGAAGTTGGAGACCGGGGGAAGGAGAGTCAGTGGTCATCCGCGAAGGCTGTTCACGTTTCACGTTTTCACGTTTCACAAATCCCACCGCAGCACCTGCACGGTGGCTCCGGCAGGTAGGGTCGAATCGGGCGGCACGTCCACCAAGCCGTTCGCCGCGGCCAGAGAGCTGATGCCATGGGAAACTTGCAGGCCGGCTGAGGAGACATGGCCGGTCATATCCACTCTTACGCGCATAAAGTGGCGGCGCGGGCCGGGGTTCGAAAGAGGCTCATCGAGAATGCCTGGATGGCGAGGCAGTGAGATTTCAGATGCTCCTTGCCAGCGAAGCAAAGCCGGGCGTGCAAGGAGCAGAAACGTTACGAAGGCGGATACAGGATTCCCGGGCAGACCGAACAGGAGCTTGCTGCGGAGCCGGCCAAAAATGAAGGGCCGGCCAGGTTTGATTGCCACCTTCCAAAACTCCAAATCTCCACCGGCTTGCGCGAAGGCTTGTTTAATGAAATCCATCTCTCCAACCGAAGCACCGCCTGATGTGAGGACTGCATCGCACTGGTCGAAGGCTTGAGCGAACGATGTGGTTGTCCCGGAGAGGTTGTCGGCGACAAGTGGGAATGGTTTCGGTATTGCCCCTGCGCGTCGAGTCAACTCGACAAGACTGATGCGGTTGCTCTCGTAGAGCTGTCCAGGCCCAAGCGCTTGCCCAGCCTCTCTAAGCTCGGAGCCCGTCGCAATGATCCCAACCGTTGGCTGGCGGCCAACCGCCACTTGAGCAATTCCGGAGGCTGCCAAAAGGCCCAATCGGCCTGGCGTAAGCGCGTCTCCGGCGGCGGCAAGCATTTGACTGCGCTTGATATCCTCACCCTGCAACCGAACGCTTTCCCAGGGCTTGGGCGCGTCCAGGATACAGACCGAGTCGGGCTCTGTCGGTTCGACTTTAGTATCCTCCTGCATCACAACTGCGTCCGCGCCGCGAGGCAGGGGAGAGCCCGTGAAAAGACGCACGCAGGTCTGACTGGTGACTTCGCCAGCAAAGCTCTGGCCTGCGGCGATTCGTCCGATGAGGCGCAGCTTAACGGGGGATTCCGGTTTCGCGCCTTTGAGGTCCTCCGCCCGGACCGCGTAGCCATCCATGGCTGAGTTGTCGAAGGGCGGCAGGTCGATTCGCGCCTGGACGGATTCCGCCAGGATTCGACCTGCCGCTGCGTGGAGCGGAAAGGTTTCTAGCGTAGGCGCTGGGACTGCGGCAAGAATCTGAATCAGGGCTTCCTCAAGCTGGAGCATGAGAAAACGGTGGCAGAGATTAAGATTAAGAGAAAGATTAAGATTAAGAGCATCCGAGGGTTCGATCCAAAGCGGCGGAATGCGCCGCACTCCAAACGCTTCGCGACTCACATAGCGCTGATGCATCGCGAAGCGGTTGGAGTGAGCGGCGTTCCCGCGCTTTCGATTGCCAGGGACCTGAGACATGCGGAGCCGCCGAAGAACGCGTGGACACTATGATGAAGGCGGTTTAGATTGAGGTCCATGGCCGCAAAGACAAAATCAACCGATGAATTGATCAAGGAAGTGGAAGAGCAGGATGGAAAGCTGAGCAGAGAGTTTCGCTGCCTTGTTCACGTTTCACGCATCACGTTTCACACTCAGTGTGTCGAAGTGAGCACCAGCACCTGCTCCAGAGTCGAAACGCTTTCACGGACGCGGTCGAGAGCGACCATGCGCAGGGTCCGCATGCCCTGACCGATGGCGACTTTGGCCATTTCACGGCTGTTGCTGCGGGCGATGACGAGCTTGCGGATTTCGTCGGACATGGTCATGGCTTCGATGATCGCCAGACGGCCGGAGTAGCCGGAGTTTTTGCAACGCTCGCAGCCGCGGCCGCGGTAGAGGGTGATACCGTCGAAGATGACCGGATCAATGCTGAGGTCCTGGAACATGCTGGGCGGGTAGCTGACGGGCTCTTTGCAATGAGAGCAGATCCGGCGCATGAGGCGTTGCGCGCAGGCAAGAATCACCGACGAAGCAATCAGGAACGGGGCCATACCCATATCATCAAGGCGCGCGATAGCGCCCGGAGCATCATTACAATGCATCGTGCTCAGCACCTGGTGTCCAGTGAGGGCTGCTTCCACGGCGATCTCCGCCGTTTCCGTATCGCGGATTTCGCCGATCATGATGATGTCCGGGTCCTGGCGCAAAATGGAGCGCAGCGCGTTGGCAAAGCTGAGCCCGATTTCTTTCTTCACCGAGATCTGGTTGATCCCGGGGATTTGAAACTCGACGGGATCCTCAACGGTGACGATGTTATAGATCGGGTTATTCAACTCGTTAAGGGCTGAGTAGAGGGTGGTCGTCTTACCGGAACCGGTAGGACCCGTGACCAGGATCAAACCATGTGGCGCGTCCACGGCAGCCTTGAACTGCTGGAACGTGCCCTGGTCCAGACCGAGTTTTTCGATCGTAGCCGAGAGATTTGCCTTATCGAGCAAACGCAGCACGATCTTCTCGCCATGGACCGTGGGCATGATAGACACGCGAATATCGTAATCGCGGCTGGCCACGCGGATGCGCATGCGCCCGTCCTGCGGCAGGCGTCGCTCGGCGATGTCCAGGCTGCTCATTACTTTGAAGCGCGAAACCAATGCAAGCTGCATCTGCTTGGGTGGAGGAGTGGCATCGGTCAGCACACCGTCAATGCGGTAGCGCAGGCGCAACGTCTTTTCGAACGGTTCGATATGAATGTCGCTGGCGCGGTCCTTGATGGCCTGCAGAAGAATGAGGTTGGCAAGTTTGATGACAGGCGCCTCTTCGCTTGAAGCGGCCAGTTGGTCGAGATTAACTTCTTCGACCGAGTCTTTGGAAATCTCGATGCTTTCATCTTCCCCGTTAGCGCTTTTCTTCTGCGCGTCCTGGATAATCTCCTCCATGCTGCCGCTGCGGGCAGCATCTATGCTGGTGAGACGATCCATAATGGCCTTCTCGGCGGCGATGAGCGGAGCGACCTCGAGCTTGGTGGCGCGGCGCACATCATCAATGGCCAGCACGTTAAGCGGGTCAGCCATGGCCAGATAAAGACGGTTATCCAGCCGGCCCACGGGGACTACTTTATGATTGTGCGCCAACTCACGGGGAATAAGGTCGGCGATGTCGAGCGGAACGTTAACTCGCGAAAGATTGATGGGCGGAGTATTGAGGACCCGCCCCATCGAGACCGCCATGTCGTGTTCGGAGACGTAGGCCTTATCGAGGATAAGCTTGAGCAGGCGAGCGCCTTCCTTTTTCTGCTGCTCGAGCAATTCCTCGACCTGCTTCACTGTCAGCAGGCCATCCTCGACCAATGCGTCGGCTATGCGTTCACCGAATGTTTTGACCTGGGCCATGGGCTTTAAATCTTAATCCTCTTGTTGCGTATTGCGAGTTGCGTGATGCGTAAAACGTGAAATTGTGAGTCAATGGTTTATCTGAACACCTTTCGAATGTTTTTTACCAGCTCATCCGGTGGGGCCAAGTACCACAGCAACCGGTTGGACGTTGCTTCGGAAAGTTCTTTTGCGGCCTGCTGATTAAATGGATTGGCGGTGGCGACAAAGATGGATTTGCTCATGCGGTCGAACGGCAGAACGCACCAGCGGCGGCAGGTATCGGCGGGGAATTTGCGAGCCAGGTCTATATCCATATCGTACTGTTGCATCGGCAGGTAAGCGCAGCGCGATTTATCAGCCAGCAGCCTCAAGGATTTATTGAGCTCCACGATGCCTTTATCGGCAAGGACCTGAATGAATGGCTCAACGATTCGGTTAGACGGTGTCGCAGCGTCGGGTGTAGTCCAACAAAGGTCAAAATCGCCGGCTGTAATCAGTTTGCCCTCGACGAAATGTTTGTGCATAAGGCGGCGGCCATCCTCGATTTCGCCTGCGGGCGTCTTCGCTGTCGCCCGTTGGGCCTTGGCAGCAGGACCGGGCGGCGGCGCCGAGATGTCCGTGGGGGGAGCATCCAACTGGAAATTGTTCGCCTTCGCCTCGATTTCCTTGAGGGCGGCCTGCACATCCGGATCATCCGGATATCGCTGGAGAATGGTTTCGTATTCAAGAATGGCCGAGGAAAGCTGGCCCATCTGGACGTAGGCCTGGGCGATGCGTTTGGACGTGGTGACTACGTCCTTCTCACGCCCAAGTTTCGAATAAGCTTCTTTGAGGATCTCCAGGGATTGCGAGTCATGCGGCTGCGATTGAGTGATCACCTCGAACATCTCGATCGTCTGCTCGACCTGGGCCACCTCGGCCGGATTTAACGCGGTTGTCATGGTGATTCGAATCAGAGCAAAATCCGCTCCGTTTGGCGAGGGTCTGTGCGGCTTGGGCGCAAAGGGCGCTCCCGCGTCTGCCTTCGCAGCGCTCCGGCCTTCGCCAGGCTTCGGCGCGGCGAGTCGGCGCGGCAGGCGGTCGCAACTCTGTACGAGGCGTTCATTTGATTCTCGGTCTGTAAAGCCCTGCGCAACAGTTCCTGTGCTCGGGCCGCTTGCATAGAGCAAACTTGTGGCCAGTTTTTAGAAAGAACCTAAGAAGGCCCCTTTTTCTCACGCGTCGCTTGTCAGACCGGTCGGAGCGGTCCGACTGGCCTGACTTAAAACGGACAGCGAGTGTCTCATTTTGGACCGCAGGCCGAGGCTATTCAAAATTGTATGAAACCGCTAAACTCCCGGCAGGAATAACGATGGATCGTACAAGACCAATCATGAGCCCCAATCCGGGCGAACGTCTGCAAAGGTTTGTTGGCGATTGCGTTCGGTTTGATATCAGGACAGCTGGCGGTCGTGATTCGCTCAAAGGCTGGCAGGCGCGACTTCGTACAAACCTGGGGCGGGCCGACATGCTGCGGCTGGAAATCATCGAGGCCCATACATGCGGTCTGCCGCTGGCCGGGGCCTCGTGGCGCGATTTGCCAATGGCCGAATCCAGTGATGGCTGGTCCCTGGTGCTGCCCCTTGTGGAACCGGGCTATTTCAAGGCCAAGGCCTATTTGCTCGACCCCCGAGGATGGCAGAAGTGGCCTGACGGACCGGACACGGGCATTTCGGTCCATCCAGACAAATACCGGACAGGAAACGTCATTTACTGTGCCTTCTCCCGAATGTTCGATCAGGCCAGAGTCGCTAATCGTAGCAGCCGAGGTAACGAGGCTCTGACAAAAAAATCAGAAACCCGAAAGCCGAAGCCCGAAATTGATCAGAACCTTTCTACCTCGCTCGCCACATTAGATGCGGCCGATTACACGGTCATCCCGCCTTCAGGCAAGCTGCGGGAATTGACGGCGCAACTACCACACATTTTTGAGACGCTCGGCTGTCGAATTCTTCATCTCCTGCCGGTCAATCCGACTCCTACTACATACGCCCGTTTCGGCAGGTTCGGCAGCCCGTACGCGGCGCTGGACCTTTCGGCAATAGATCCTGCGTTGGTGGTCTTCGACAAGCGCACCACCGGCGTTGACCAGTTTCGGGAGCTTACTTACGCGGTGCATCTGCGCGGAGGGAGCGTTTTTCTGGATATCGTCATCAACCACACCGGCTGGGGTTCGGACTTGCAGGAAAATCATCCGGAATGGTTTGTGAGGCATGGCGACGGAGCCTTCGCCAGTCCGGGGGTCTGGGGGGTTACCTGGGAGGACCTGGTTGAACTCAAGCACGATAACGTGGCCCTTTGGGATGATTTGTCCGAAGTGTTCCTGACCTGGTGCCGGCGCGGGGTGGACGGATTTCGCTGCGATGCGGGTTACAAAGTTCCCGTGGCCGCCTGGCAGTACATTATTGCGCGGGTGCAGCAGGAGTTTCCGGAAACACTTTTCCTGCTCGAAGGACTCGGCGGCGCGTGGGAAATCACCGAGGCTCTTCTCACCGAGGGCGGCTTTCAATGGGCCTACTCGGAACTGTTCCAAAATTATTCGGGGCTCCAGGTGTCTGGCTATCTGGACCACACCTTTCGCCAGAGCACCAGGGCGGGCCTGTTGGTGCATTACAGTGAAACGCACGACAACGAGCGCCTGGCTGCCCGAGGCAAAGAGTGGTCCTTGCTTCGCAATCGGCTCTGCGCTCTCACAAGCGTCAGCGGCGGGTTCGGTTTCACCTGCGGTGTTGAGTGGCTCGCGACAGAAAAAATAAAAGTCCACGGCAATACCGCTATGCGTTGGGGAAATTCTGAGAACCTGGCGCCTGAGTTGGCTCTGCTGAACCGGCTGCTCGCGGATCATCCTTGCTTTTATGATGGATCAACGTTGAAACGCCTGAGTCCGCCCGATTCACCCATCTACGCCCTGCTGCGGGAGTCCCAGGAAGGAGTGGATAGAGTATTGGTTTTGATAAATACGGATGCTGCTCAGACGCACTCCCTTTTGCTGGAGGCATCGGATCTGAAGCAAACACCAAACACCAAACACCAAACACCAGAGAAACACCAAGCTCCAAGCACCAAAACCTCAGATGAGCCCCTTGGCTGGATTGACCTGCTTGGTCAAGTACCGCTGAGGATGAAGGATTCCGGAAATAGCAGACTGGAGGTCACCTTGAGACCTGGATCGGCGTATTGCCTTGCGCCTGCCGCTGAGCCCGCCGGGTTGCATGGCGATTCATATCGGCAAGCCAGGGCCCGTGCGGCCTGGGCTCTGAAAGCCATGAGCCATGTCATGCCCGAAGGCAGGATCTTCCCGTTCGATTGGCGATTTCTGGCCGACGAAGTGGATCGTTGCCCCGCCGATTTTCTGACTCGAATAAGCTGTCCAAACAAATCCGAAATCCTCCCGCTGAGCGGGACGAAATCCGAAATCCTCTTCCCACAAGTAGTCAGTTGGTCCCTGCTCGATCTGCGCCGCATCACGCCGGTGCCGCCTGGCCATTGGCTGCTTATCGAAGACACCGTGCCGTTCCGGGCTTTCCTTACTTTGGACGGCGTAGAAGCTAGAGCGCGGCAAGCGGACCCCACGGCCATTGGCGCGGACAAGGCTGTCCGCGCTCCCATCCAAAATGTCGAGGCCGTCCGCGCCCAATCCCGTTACTTCGCCTCCTTCCCCCCCCGAAAAAATGCTGCGGAGGCAACCCTGCGCCTCGAACGTTATACCGAAAAGGACCAAAGCGTCTCCGCCTCGGTCTGCTTCCTGGCTCCAAAGCCGTCCGCGCCGCAACACGCAACACGCAACACGCAACACTTTCCCCGCCCCTCCGACCTCATCCTGCTCACCAACGGTCGCGGCGCCATGGCCCGGCTCTGCGTGGACCTGGGCCGTGTCAATTCCAAGTATGACTGCGTGCTGGGTGCCAATCTCCATCCGACGTTGCCGGTTGATCGCCACATTCTTGCCAAACGGATTCGCGTTTGGATCAATGCCGACGGATTTATTTCCCCTCTCGATTTCAGCAACCTGGCCTCATTTGATCCTGGGCCGCCAGCCGTCTGGCATTTCGCAGCGAATGCTGGTGATGGCCGCAAAGTCCGGATCATCTTAAGAGCGTGGATGGTGGAGAACGAGAATACGGTAAATTTTCATTTCAGCCGCGGAGCGGGGACATTCTTGTCCGCAGCAACCTCCGGCAGACCGTTGGATTCAATTGCGGAGACCACCGCGAGTGCGTGTGTTGCTGTGGACAAGAATGTCCGCGCTCCGCTCCGCGTCCGCCTCACCGTGCGTCTGGACATTGAAGATCGGAATTTCCACGAGCAAACGAAACGCAATGGCGGCGCTGACCATCACTTCAACAGCCACACGCGCACAATCGCTGCAGGCACGGTGCCCTCACCGGGTGGGCGTGGGCCGTATCCCGGATTTGCTTTCACTCCTGCAAAAGACCGCCAGTTGAGAGTTTTTGCCGACTCTGGTCTCTACCATCCTCAGCCCGAATGGAGTGAGAATATCCCTCATTCTGTCGAGCAAAGCCGTGGTCAGGTCGGTTCAGGCGACGCGTTCAGCCCCGGTTGGTTTGATTTGCCTTTGGATGAGGGGGGTAGCGCTACCCTGGTGGTTACCGCCGAAATTGGCGATGCCGGTGCCGGAGCGCGGACATTCTTGTCCGCAGCAACGTTCGAGCAGCCACAAGGGCGGGATTCGAAGCTCGTTTTGACCAAGGACGTTGCTGCGGACAAGAATGTCCGCGCTCCGACGCCGGACTCGTTTGCGGACCGGCTCACGCGCGCAGCCCGACAATTTCTGGTTCGGCGTGATAGTGGCAAAACCGTCATCGCCGGTTATCCGTGGTTTCTGGATTGGGGCCGGGATACGTTCATCTGTGCGCGCGGGCTTTTAGCAGCGGGCCTGATTGAAGAAGTCAAACAGTTGCTGATCACCTTCGCGCGCTTCGAACAAAATGGAACGCTGCCAAATACCATTTTCGGCGAGAATGCTTCGAATCGGGACACTTCGGACGCGCCCCTCTGGTTTGCACTGGTTTGCGAAGAGATGGCACAACTCTACCGCGACGCAGATTCCGGTGCTGAGGCTCATAAATTCTATGATACTCCGGTGGACGGTAATCGCCGGACATTGCGCAGTGTTTTGGAGAGTATCGTTTCTAATTACTCTAGTGGCACACCCAACGGTATTCGAATGGACTCCGATTCGGGGCTGATCTGGAGCCCCAGCCATTTCACATGGATGGATACAAATTACCCGGCTTGCACGCCGCGGGAGGGTTACCCTATAGAAATTCAGGCGTTGTGGGTCCGGCTATTAAGACAGGTTGATCGCATTGGAGGGGCCATGGGCGGGGACAAGTTGGCCGATCGCGCTCTGGCCTCGGTCGGAAAGCTCTTCTGGCGAGAAGATCGAGGGTACTTTGCGGACGTTCTCCTTACGTCGCACGGTCAACCAGCTGCGAAGGCGGTCGCGGATGATGCGCTGCGCAGCAATTACCTCCTGGCGATTAGCCTTGGACTGGTCACTGGCGAGCGCGCACGTCGCGGCGTCGAGGCCGCGCGCCGTTACCTGGTGGTGCCCGGCGCCTTGCGTTCGCTTGCGCCTTTGCCCGTTTCAGTCCCGCTGCCAAATCGCAGCGGCGATGGCCATCTGCTCAACAATCCTGCGGAGCCTTATTGGGGGCGCTACGAAGGCGACGAAGATACTCGCCGTAAGCCGGGGTATCACAACGGCACGGCATGGACGTGGACGTTCCCGATTTTTTGCGAGGCGCTGGCGTGGGCGTATGACTTCTCGCCACAAGCCGTATCAGCAGCCAAAGCGTACCTGGGCAGCATGGCCAGACTGATGGACGAAGGCTGTCTTGGGCAAATCCCGGAGATCCTCGACGGAGACGCTCCCCACTCACAGCGCGGTTGTGATGCGCAGGCGTGGGGGGCAACTGAGGCGCTGCGGGTGTGGAAATTGTTGGATTCGCGATGATCGTACGTGGAGACCGGATTCTCGCTGCATCGTGGGTAAGCCCGAGACTAACAGGGCCGCAAATTATCGGCTACGCTGGGTTTTTCAGCCAAAGCGCCAGAGGACTGGCGCACTCCAAAAGCTCCGCCGAAGCGACGCGCTGCCGAAAACGCGATGCGTCTTGGAGTGCGGTCCCGATCTCATCGCGATCTCATCGGGACCGCTTTGGCTTCAGGACTCGAAACCCACGAATCCCAAGTGCACTTCCCAGTTCAAGTGCGTCTTGACCCGCTCATCCGAATCGGTCAGGTTTCCGTCATGAACCCGGAACCCTCAACAGTTTCATCTTCTTCGACACCCGCGGCTTCGCCTACGCCAGGGCTCGCTGAGCTCCCCAGCCCGCCAGATGTCACGGCGGCGCTGCAAGGCTACGTGCAGCAAATCAAGGCAGCCGCTGGAGACGGTTTGGTTTGCATGGCTTTGTATGGCGGAATCGTGCGCCAACGTTATCAGACGCGCCGCAGCGATATAAATCTGTTGCTGGTCATTAAAACGGTGGATGGAGATGTGCTGCAGCGCCTGGCACCGATCCTGCATTCAGCGTGGCGCGAGATCCGGCTCGAGCCTTTTCTGCTGACTCAAAGCGAGGTCAGTCGAGCCGCGGTTCTGTTCCCGACAAAAATGCTGGATATCCGGCGCCATCATCGAGTTCTGGAAGGAGAGGATGTTCTGGGCAATCTGGAGGTCCGGCGCGAAGACGTGAACCTGCGCATCGAGCAGGAGCTTCGAAACCTGGCCTTGCGCCTGCGCCGCCGCTTCATCTCGATTCAGCAGGATGATCAGGCAATGGAACGAGCACTCCTGGACGCCACTGTCCCGCTACGCGTGAATTTTTTGGCCCTGCTCGAATTGGCGGAAGCTCCAATCAAGGGAGATGAACGGACCGCGGCGGTTTATGCTGCGGCAGCAAACCACTTCGGATTGGATCGCGCCACGCTTGAAGCTTTGGCCAGGCTACGAGACACCGGATCGAGCGGCAGCCCTGCCAGGGACCTTTATTTGGCGGTGACGCACTTGATTGATCAGGTTGCCGATAAGGTTTGTTGTCCCGGGAGGACGCAATGAATCCCCTGGACCTGCGCGGGCCTGAGTTCTTGCAGCTTTATCTTGTCTTGCTAGCAGGCGCGGTGTTACTTGGGTTATTCTTTCGATGGTTTTTGCGCGCCCCAAGTGATGGGCGCGAGGATGGCCACGACCTCTCTGCCTACGAAGCTGCTTACCTGGCAGAAGGCCAGACCGGAGTCATTCGCAGCGCTCTGGCTGCGCTCGTACATCGGCGTTTAGTTTCCGTAGTCAAAGATTCTCGCGAACTCGAACCACGCGAAATCGCGCCCGCCGAAAATCCAGCTCTGCAGAAATCATCGGTGGAACGCAGCGTTTTCGATGCTGTGGGAGTCAGGGCGACCATTGAGGGCGTCAAAGGCCGGGTAAATTGCTCAGCCCTCAAAGAGAAACTCCAGAGCCAGGGGTGGGTCCTCAAGCCGGGACAGATGGTCGTAGTGCAACTCCTTTCTGTGCTGACGTTGGTTCTGGTCCTTTTGCTGGGTATAGCGAAAATATTTGTGGGACTCTCCCGGGACCGGCCCGTCGGCTTTTTGGTCGTGCTGGCGCTCCTCACGCTGGGTGCCATTATAGGGTTCATCGCAAAAACTCCATTGCGCACACGGCTGGGAGATCGCGTGCTCAACAAACTGCGCAGGTCAACAGCGGCGTTGCGCACCACCGCCTCCCGGTCAGCTTCGATGCTGGCGCCTGACGACCTGGCATTGGCCGTGGGTCTCTTCGGTTTGGCGGCTATTGCAGACGGGCCGCTGGCCGATCTGGCCGTGGCGCTAAGACCTCCGCCGCGCGCCTCCAACGGAAGCAGTTGCGGCTCCAGTGGTTGTGGCGGCGGCGGGTGCGGAGGCGGCTGTGGGGGCGGCTGCGGAGGGTGCGGAGGTTGATTCAAGGCCAGCCAGGGCTATTTGAAATTCTTTAACCACGGATGAACACGGATAAACACGGATAAAAAAATTCAAACTTCGAAACCTCAAACTTCAAGAAAACATCAACACTCAAACTCCGAAAACTCCGCTTTAATGCACCGAGGACTTCTCGGTGCGCTTTTGAAGTTTGAGGTTTTGAAGTTTCCTTGAAATTTGACGTTTGGAGTTTGAGGTTTATTCTATGCACCTTTTCCCCCAGCTACACGGCTTAGGAATCGGGTGGCGACCGGAGGTGGCGCACCTGGTCGAGAATCGGCCCGACCTCACCTTCGTCGAGGTGGTCTCCGAGAACCTGGATTCGAAAAAGCCATTGCCGCTGCCCATTCAGCAACTCCGAGAACGCGGCCTTGCCGTCATTCCCCACGGTGTCAGCCTATCGCTTGGCGGGGCCGAACGCATCAGATTGAAAGGCGTCGAGCATCTCGCCAGACTCGCTGAGAAGCTTGGCTCTCCTCTTGTGAGCGAGCACATTGCTTTCGTGCGGGCCGGCGGGGTTGAGATTGGACATTTAACGCCGTTGCCACGCACTCAAGAGGCACTCGAGATCCTGGTGGAAAACGTGGAGGCAGCCAAAAAGCATTTGCCTGTTCCGCTGGCCCTCGAGAACATCGCCGCGCTGTTGGACTGGCCGGATAACGAGATGAGTGAGTCGCAATTCGTGACCCAAGTCTTGGAACTGACCAACTGCCCGCTCTTGCTCGACCTTTCCAATGTTTATGCAAACGCGCACAATCGGCACGTGGACCCTCGGTCCGAGATGCTAAAACTCCCCCTGGCACGGACGGCTTATGTGCACATGGGCGGTGGCATCGAGCATGATGGTATCATCCATGACACTCATGCCGCGCCTCTGCTTCCGGGTGCCCTCGAATTATTGCGGAATTTCTGCGAAATAAAAACTTCTCCGAGTGTCATGTTGGAAAGGGACGAGCACTTCCCGAGCGCGGAGGATATTCATGCGGAACTGGATCGGATTAAAGAAGCCATGGCCAGCGGACCTGCCTATGCGCGGTAAAATCATCCAAAATGGCAGCCAACGTCTGCACGAGACGCAATTGGCTCTCGCTCAGGCATTGCTTGGCGTTGGGCCAATCCCGAAGGGTTTTGATGCGACCCAAGTAGCCTTGGCCGCAACGGCTATGCGGATCAAACGGATGCACTCCGCCGCGCGGACCTGGCCTGAGCTAGCCCGCCACCTGGGCGAAGATTACGGACTTCTGTTCGCTGAGTACGCTGCCACGCACCCGGTCCAGCGCACCCCTCGAGCGGACGTTCTTGAATTCGGCCAGTTTCTCGCACAGCGTCACAAACTGCCGCAGCCTTTCAAAAGATTGGTGCGCCGTCTGCGCCTGCTCACGCTGCTGGGGCAGGCTCGGTGACAAAATCGTGGCAAGGCCGTTTGCAAATCCGTACGGTCGCAAACTATTGACGCCTCGCAGGTTGGAAGCCCAATGCCACTAACTTTTCAGATGCGCCTGGCCCTGGTCCCGTAAGCGACGACAGACAATAGCCCGGCGTTTCAATTTCAACGCTGGGATCATGATCCTGAGGGGAACAAGTCCCGTTAGAGACGACAGAACCACTTTCTCTGTCGTCCCTACGGGACTTATGGCGTTCTAGCGCCCCTACCCCAGCGTTGAAACGCTGGGCTATTTTCTGTCGTCCCTACGGGACTGAGGCTGGTCGTATTTGAAAACTCTGGCTAATCCGGAATCTCGGCCTCCACAAGCTTCGCCAGGAGCGTCAGCGATTCCTGCCAACCTAAATAACAGGCTTCGACAGGAATGGGCGCGGGTATCCCCTCCTGCGTAATATTGAGATCCGTTCCGCAAAACACTTGTTTCAGAGTAATCGTCGTTCGCATCTCGCCGGGCAGGTTCGGGTCGTCCAATGTGTCGCTGTGATGGATGCGCTCATTGGGCGTTAACTCGACAAAAGTTCCTCCGAACGAGTGACTCTTGCCAGAAGTGAGATTCGTGAAAGACATTTTGTAAGTGCCTCCCACTTTTGCTTCGAGGTGATGCACTTTGCCCGTGAATCCATTGGGAGGAAGCCATTTGACCATTGCGTCCGCATCAAGGAACGCCCGATAAACGCGCTCAGGTGGCGCTCGGAGAACTCGGCGTAGTTTAACTGTGCTCATGCTATTTCCATTTTCTCTTCACTGTACTTCATCCGCAGGGGCCAGCACCCATGCGGAGTGATGCGCCGTGAATCCGATACGAGGATAATACTCCACGGCTTTCGGGGCCGCCAATAAGATGATTTGAGCCCGAGCCGCAGCCTGTTGGGTGCGCCGGATAAGTTCGCGCCCAATGCCACAACGCTGATGCGAGGCCCGCACTGCCAGGTCGGAAAGGTACGTGGCAAAGGCAAAATCGCTTAAACTGCGCGCGATCCCGACCAATACATTGCCCTCCCACGCCGAAACAACCAGATTTGCGTGGCGCAGCATTTCTTGCATCCGCTCCCTGTCCTCAACCGGACGGCGCTCACCCAATGTAGAGGCGCGATACAGTTCGATGACCTCGTCTAAATCTAAATCATTCCCGATACGGTAAGAAATCGTTTGCGCCATTACGCACGTAGCCTGCCCGAACAATGTGGAGCCGTCACGCAGGAAGGAGCGCATCTGACTTTTGTGGCGCAGCCGGTGTCGTACCGCGGGTTTCTAATCCGCCGTATCGCATTGCTTC
Organism: Verrucomicrobiota bacterium; assembly: GCA_003176045.1. GTDB lineage: Bacteria > Verrucomicrobiota > Verrucomicrobiia > Limisphaerales > UBA8199 > PSRM01. The sequence continues at coordinate 25,527 of PSRM01000318.1, forward strand.
CAGCCTGCAAGACGATCGGGCAGTCTGCCGATTGGAAATCGGCGATACAGCAGGTTGGAAACCTGCGCTACTTTTCCGGTTGTCGAAGCCCACCAACAGAAAAAAGTGAAAGGCAGGGCGAGTGTTTTGTCTTTACACGCTCCTGTGCCTGTGGTTGAATTGCAAATGATTGCAACTTACTGCGACAAACGGTCTGGACTCTGCAATCGGGGCTCCTGTCAGACGGCTCTTTGCTCTTCTCATTTTGCTCGCCTTTCACTTTGTGGCGGCAGTTTCGGCAGCCGCCCAAACAAATAATATTCTGTTGCTCATCGCCGACGATCTTGGGGCGGACAGTTTCGATCTTTGCAACAGCACCAACACGGGGGCGCATTTACCTCCAACTCCGAACCTGGACAAGCTGGCCCAACGCGGCGTGCTGTTCACGCATTTCTATGCGCGTCCGTCCTGTTCACAGTCGCGGGCGTGCATTTTCACTGGACGAAATTCTTTCCGGACAGGGGTTGGCGTTGCAATTAGTGGCAACACCAATATGACGCCGGTCCTCCGGCCAACTGAATACACGCTGGCCAAAGCTTTTACGACCAATGCCCCAAATTTTGCGCTGGCCTCTTTCGGGAAGTGGCACCTGGGGGCCCAAACCGACATCAACTCGCCCCTGACGACGGGTGGATGGACGAACTTCGCAGGTTATTATGGGCCGATGGTGCAGGACTACTTTAACTGGACAAAATGGGTGAACGGCACCTCCTCGGTCGTGACAGACTATTCCACCAGCGTGCAGGTGAATGACGCCCTCGCGTTCATCCAGTCGCAGGGCACCAACTTGTGGTTTGTTTGGCTGGCGTTCAACGCGCCGCATGCGCCCTTGCACAAGCCGCCGGTGGACCTGGCGCCGGATTACGCTTATTTGCCGGGGACGCAGCCAGACATCGCCGCGAACCCGCGCCCTTACTATGAAGCGATGGTCCAGGCATTGGATAGCGAAATTGGCCGGCTGCTTGCCTCCGTGCCGACCAATAAGACCGACATCATATTCCTCGGGGACAACGGCACACCCGTAAACGTTCAGCAACCACCGTACAAAGTGCCGTCAGTTCCCGCCACAACCAACGGAACCGGTCACGGGAAGTTTACCATGTACGAAGGCGGCACACGCACGCCGCTGTTCATTACCGGACCGGATGTGGTTAATGGCGGACGCACGAATGAGTCGCTTGTGAACGAAGTGGACATTTTCCAAACCATTCAGGAGCTGGCCGGGATTAATGTGGCCGCCACATTGCCCGCGGGTGTGATTATTGACTCGCACAGCCTCATGCCCGCGCTCAAAGCCGATGTTCTGCTGACAAATGACAATTATCTTCTGGAGGAGCAATTCAACGAACACACCAGCTCGGATGGCATTGCGCTGCGCAATTCACAGTTCAAAATAATCCACTTCTACAGTCACACTGAAGAAATGTACGACCTCTCGAATGATCCTTATGAATACACGAATCTTTTGTCTGGAGCGCTGACAGCCAACGCCCAGGCAAATTACAACGCGCTCAAGCTGCACTCCGCCCCCTACCAGACCCTGGCAAACACGGTCAACACTCGAAACCTGTTGCCCTATCCGATGGTTCTTGGACTCGCATACTCGAACAGCACTTTTGTTGTGAACGAGCAATACACGCGCCTGAGCACGAATGGCTTTTTCCCGAACGCAAACCAGCCGGGCTTGACGGAGTTGGCGCTCGGCGGATCGAATCTGAACTACAATCTGATCCTGTGGCGCGCACCCAATCTACTGACCGCGACAGGATGGTCGCCAGTAGCCACGAATCTCGTGACCGGCGTTACGAACAGCTATCTGCTACTGACCAACAGTCTGATCATGGATGCCGGGGCGACAGCCAGCAGTTACTTTTACCAGGTGACGCCATATATTCCGTAGTGAAGCACCGGATTTTTTTCATAATCCTGTTCGCCGGCCTTGCGCTGGCGGCGCTGACGACAAAAACCAGCCGCAACTCGATTCCAAACCCGGTGGGCCCGACAGAACTTGAGCGGGAGGCGCGCAGAAGACAAAGTGAGAGACAAAGTGAGAGACAAAGCGGACTAGCGTCGACCCAGGCGGCTACGGTGGCTCCATTCATTGTTAAGGACACGGCAACAGACTCGCCGGGCACGAATCTGGCCAGCCGGCTGGTGAAATTCACTGCGGAAGTAGGCGGAACTCAGCCCCTCTTGGCGCAATGGAAGGTGAAGAAAAGCGCCGAGTTTCTGGACGTTCCTGGAGCGACGAATGTTACGCTCTGGATCACCAACGCCCAGGTTTCAGACTCGGGTCTGTATGCCTTGTTCGTCACCAATTCTGCTGGGAGCACAAACACGACTCCGCAGCCACTGATCGTTGTTGATGGCGAGGATTGAGCGGGACAGCGGGGGTATCCAATCAACTAAGTGGAACGTGCGAAATCCTCAGATTCAGCACTCACCAGGGCTCGTTCGGTAGCGGACAATATCTTCCATTTTCCCACAGGCAAATCGCGAAGGTTGAAGTTTCCAATCCTTACCCGAATCAGTCGCAAGGTCGGATGGCCGATGGCTGCGGTCATGCGACGGACCTGGCGGTTCTTGCCTTCAATTAGCCCCAAACCTATCCAGCAGGTTGGCACGGTTTTGCGGAATCGGATCGGGGGATTGCGTGGAGGCACGTCGGGCTGTGGTTCTAGAACCCAGGCCCGCGCGGGCATGGTTTTGCGTCCTTGAATCCGTAAACCTTCCTCCAACCGCCGCAAGGCCTCCAGGCTCGGGATTCGTTCCACCTGCGCCCAGTATTCGCGTTCGTGGGCGTTACGGGGGTGCAGCAGTCGCTGGTTCCATTCCGGCTCGTCGCTCAACAAAAGCAGGCCCTCCGAATCGGCATCCAGGCGGCCAATGGGATAAACCCTTTTCGGAAACCCGAAATCTGCAAGAGTATGCGTGCCGGCCGTGTCCCGCGTGAATTGCGACAGTACGCCGACGGGTTTGTGGAAAGCGATCAGCACTGCGCAATGATCAATAATCAATGCTCAATGCTCAATGCTCAATGCTCAATGGTTACCCCCCCGTCCGACGGGGGGTGAATCGGCCCGTTTCTTACGGGTGCTGCAGCCGGAAGTACTTCGCGTTACCACTGATCGGCACTGTCACCGACAATTGATTACCATTGGTAAATTGGAGTTGGGTCACATTCGTCCACGCGACCGGTGAATGAAAATTGGTCGCGGATTGGAGTTGATAACCTGTGGCGCCGGCCTGCCAGGAGAGCAGCACGTTTGTTCCGGCTTTCTGGATCCCAAGCACTGGCTGCGGGGTTGTGATTAATTGCGTGATCTGAGTGGTCCATGTCTCCCCATCGCTGCTGTACATTTGGATGGTCCAAAAGCTATTCGGGTTCGCCGCATCCACGGAGGTCGTTGTGTAATCTCCCCAGCGACTGGTGACCGCGGCACTCAATTGTTCGTAAAGGTCATGATAAGAGGATGTGCTGGCCTGGAGCAGGAGCCGGCTGCCGAAAGTTGTTACTCCGTTAACCGTCTGGCCGGCTTGCGCGTAGCAGCCAATATTACCATTGGTTCCCAAACCCGATCCCTGGTAGCTGAGGACCACCACCCCATACGGATTGGCCGCGATGGAAGGAAAGTACAGGTCCAGATTGGTGTCGGCGATCATGCCGCTCTCCAAGAGTGTGTTGTCTGCCGCCCGAACTCGGTACCAGCGGATCGCGATATGGTTGTTCAAGAGTGTATTGTTCACCGCGTAAAGCGTCCCTCCTACGGCATAAACTTTTGCGCCCAGCCGGGCATCGTTGGCCTGCAGCGTTTGGGTGGCGTCAGGTTGACGCGCCGCGAACTGAGGCACGCCCAGGTCAGAATTGTACGGCACGATCCATGGCGCAGTCGGGATGAAGACCGGCGTTGTCAAACTGGCTCCTGGTTGGCTGGCGTTCAGCACCGCAAAGCTCACCAGGTTCGAATGAGGGTCAGTGTCATTACCGATATCGGTGGTTGCCAGCACGAGTCCGCTGGCCGAGCCATCCAGGCAGTTGACCGGTTGCAGCACGTCGCCCCGTTGGCTATAACTCATGACACCGAAAAAAGTGGCGTTGCTGATAGTAGGTGTCGCCATCAGCAAGTCGGCTTTTGGAAATGACCATAAGGAAGGCCCTAACGGATTGTCCATTCCCTGGTACATATCGCCCGAAAGATAAACCGCATTGGCATCCACTCCCAAGGTCGGAAAATCGGCGAAAGTTCCTGTGTCCGGGTCCGCCTCGAAAAGGAAGCCGTGCCAGGTGCCTCTCGGGTCCGAAGTTGCCGAAACCGCCAGCAGAAAATCGTTCGACTCGAGGGTTGGGTCTGCGGCGCTGCTGTCCGCATCCACCATCGAAGCAAACCACCGCTGCGAGGTGGGGTCATAAACGATCCGCGGATCACTGACGATGTCACTGGAGGCGAGCACGAGGCCTGCATTGGCCCAGAATTTGAGATCTGAAATCCGTTTTACGTTTTGCCCGTTGGTCTTGTTATAA
>PSRM01000336.1 GCA_003176045.1 Verrucomicrobiota bacterium
GGCTTGTAGGCCGCGTGCCCTCACGCGGCGCTCCGTTGCCATTCGCAGGCGAGTGCGAAATATGCGGGTTCAACAGTTTGCCCGTTGTGGCAAGCCGTTGAAACGGCTAGCCTATACGCTGCCCCTTCCGCACCGGGCTAAAGCCGCGGTGTTAATGATATCCGCTGCCATTGGGCTTGCTGTTTCCTCCCCCGCCGCCGAGCGCCACGCATTCCATTACAAGATGCCACCGGTTGAGAAAGCCAAGCCGGCGGCCCAGGGCATCGGTTGGAAGCAGCTTAACCTGGCCATTGGCCTGCCGCTGCGCAACGAGGCGGAACTCGAGCGGTTTTTGCACGAGGTGACCGATCCGGCCAGCCCAAATTACCGCCATTACCTCACACCGCAGCAGTTCACCGCACGATTTGGACCGACTGAGGCGGACTACGCGGCAATCATCCGCTTCGCGCAAAAGAATCATCTGGCGATCTCTGGTACGCACCCCAATCGAATGGTTTTGGACGTGAAAGGCATGGTCACGGATATTGAGCGCGCGTTTAGCGTGAAACTGCGGGTTTATCAGCATCCGGTCGAATCGAGGACGTTTTTCGCGCCGGAAAATGCGCCAACCATTGAGCTGGGAGTGCCCCTGCTGACGGTCAGCGGGCTGGATAATTTCGTCGTGCCGCGGCCGATGAGCCTGCACAAACTGGACCAGAGCCAGGATCAGAAGGGCTGGTCCAAACCTAAACCTCAAACCGGCACCGGCTCCGGCCCCGGCGGCAGCCTGATGGGCTATGATTTCCGCGCAGCCTACCTGCCCGGCGTGACGCTCACCGGCACCGGCCAGACCGTTGGTTTGCTCGAGTTCGATTCGGGTTTTTACCTGAGCGACATTCAGCGCTATGAAACCATGTCGGGGCTGCCCAATGTCCCCGTTCAGGCGGTTTTGATTGATAACTACAACGGCGGCGCCGGCGGCGCGAACGACGAAGTTTCCCTCGACATCGAAATGGCCATCGCGATGGCGCCGGGGCTTTCGGCGGTGCTGGTTTATGAAGGATCGAGCACGGACGACATTTTGAATCGCATCGCCACAGATAACCAAGCCAAGCAAATCGGCGCGTCCTGGACGTACCCGACTGACGCCACGTCCGAACAGATTTGGAAAGAAATGATCGCCCAGGGCCAATCCTTTTACAATGCTTCCGGCGACAGCGATGCCTACACGGGAACAGTTCCAACTCCCTCGGACGGCACGAACATTATTTGCGTCGGCGGCACGACGCTGACGACCTCGGGGCCCGTCGGCAACTGGGTGTCGGAAACCGTGTGGAATTGGGGAGGCGGAACGGGAAGCAGCGGCGGCATCAGCACGATCAATACTATCCCTGTCTGGCAGCAAGGCATTGACATGACCGCCGCGCAAGGCTCGACCACCAAACGCAACCTGCCCGACGTGTCCATGCCGGCGGACAATATCTATGTCACCTACAACAACGGCCAGGCGGGCGCGTTCGGCGGCACGAGCTGCGCCACGCCATTGTGGGCTGGCTGGACAGCCCTGGCCAATCAATTGGCCCTGGCCAATAGTCAGCCATTGGTCGGTTTTATAAATCCCGCGGTTTACGCCTTCGGCAAGGGCTCCAACGTGCTGAGTTACACCTCGCTCTTTCACGACATCACCACCGGCAACAACGAAAGCCCCAGCAGTCCGTCGAAATTTGCGGCGGTGCCGGGTTACGATCTGTGCACCGGCTGGGGCAGCCCGTATGGAAGCAATCTGCTCATGACACTGGCAGTGCCGGAGCCGCTGCACGTCGCGCCGGGATCTGGCCTGATCATCAGCGGCCCAGCCGGGGGCCCGTTCACGCCGCCGGCTTCTGCTTTTGCCCTGACCACCACCGGAGGTGGATCATTCAACTGGGGCATTGCGAACACTTCGGTCTGGTTCAGCGTGTCGCCATCCTCGGGAACGCTCACGCACGGAGGCCCGCCGGCCACAGTTGTTGTCACGCCAACGGCGATTGCAACCAACCTCGGGCCCGGCAGTTATCCGGCAACGGTCCTGGTCACAAACCTCAGCGATCAATTCGTTCAGAGCCGCCAAATCACGCTGGCCATCGTCACGCCGCCGGTCATCACCTCTCAACCGGCCAATCAGCCGGTTTTGTGGGGCGCGCCGGCCAGCTTCACCGTTGGCACCGCCCCGAATGCTTTGCTGTATTATCAGTGGCAACTCAATGGAACCAACCTGACCGACGTCGGTTCGATCTCTGGGTCCCTCGCAAGCACGCTGATGATCGCCGCCGCCGCGCCCACTAATGCCGGCAGCTATTCGGTGATCGTCAGCAACGTCACCGGCGTCGTGGTCAGCTCGAACGCGCTGCTGAGTATCGTGCCATCACCGCCCGTGGTCAGCATCCAACCGACCAATAACCTGGTCCTGCCCGGCGCGCCCGCTTCATTCTCCGTGGCGGCCATAGGCAACCAGCCGTTCACTTACAGGTGGCAGTTCAATGGAACCAATCTCGTTAACGGAGCCAATATCTCAGGCGCGACCACAAATATTTTGTCGCTTGCGAGTACGTTGACCACGAACGCCGGCACCTACTCAGTCCTGATCAGCAACACACTGGGCTGGACCAGCAGCACGGGCGCGGTCCTTTCGCTCATCTCGGTTACTGTCCCGGGCATTACCTTCTCGCCGTTCTACTCGTTCCCCAGCGATGATAAGCAAGGCGACAGCCCGTATGGACCGCTGGCCAAAGGCAAGGATGGGCGCCTTTACGGCACGACCCTGGAAGGCGGAACAAATTATTACGGCACCGTGTTCCGGGTGAGCACGAATGGCACCTTCAACACTCTTTATTCACTGAATTACACCCTGGGCGGTTATGTCTATGCGGGCCTGGTGCAGGGCAGTGATTTGCTGCTGTACGGCGCTTCGTATCTTGGCGGGGCTTCCGGTCTTGGAACATTGTTCCGCCTCACCACCGGCGGGACCGGTTTCATTGATTTGGCATCACTAAACGGCAACAGCGGCGAATATCCCGTTGCCGGCATGATTCAGGGAACGGACGGCAACTTTTACGGCACCATCCTGGAGGGCGGTGTTTATGGCTACGGCACGGTTTTCAAAACCACTTCGACCGGCACACGAACCACACTCATCTCGTTCAACTGGTCCGATGGAGCGTATCCCTCGAGTGTGCTGGTGCAGGGAGCCGACGGGAACTTTTACGGCACGACCGAAAACGGCGGCACCTACGGGAACGGGACCGTTTTCAGAATCTCCTCCACCGGCAGCTTCACGACCCTGTACTCATTTACCGGCTTGAGCGATGGCGCAATCCCCATCCCCGGCCTGGCGCTGGGCATTGATGGCAATTTCTATGGCAACACCCTTCAAGGCGGCACCAACGGGCTGGGAACACTGTTCAAGATCACCCCCGCCGGCGCCTTCACCAGTCTTCACTCATTTAATGGCGCAACCGATGGCGCAAACCCATGGGGCGGCATTGTCCAGAGTTCAGACGGAAATCTTTACGGCACGACCATGGGAGGCGGTCCTTATGGAGATGGCACCGTGTTCCGCCTGACGTTGGATGGCGAGTTGACCACCATGATGGTGTTCGACGGTTATCAGGGCTCAGCGCCGGCGGCCACGTTGACGCAGGGCGGCGATGGAAATCTCTACGGCACCACCAGCAGCGGTGGAACGGGCGGTTACGGCACCGTCTTCCAACTCGGCACGGCTGGGCCGCTGCAGATCACTTCCGATCCTCAGGACCAGACGATTTATCTGGGCGGGACCGCCCGATTCACGGTGGGCACGTTCGGCAGTCTGCCCGTGACGTATCAATGGCAGGTAAATGGAACGAACCTGGTTGACGGCGGGAACGTTTGGGGCTCGACCACCTCAACCCTCCTCATCACCAACGCCGGTCTGGCGAACGTTGCCTTTTATTCGGTCATAGTCAGCAACGCCTACGGCCCGGTGCAAAGCGACGAGGCCTTTTTGGAGTTGCTGGTATCGCCCCCGCAAATCACCGGCCAGCCCAGTGGCCAGCTCCTGCTCCAGGGTGAAACGGCCAGCTTCACTGTCCAGGCTGTCGGTGACCTGCCGCTCACTTACCAATGGCGTGACAATGGGACCAACCTGAGCGATGGCGGCCAAATTTCCGGTTCGCTTTCGCCGACCTTGACCATTGCCAATCTGACCGCCGCCAACGCGGGAAGCTATTCGGTGGTCGTTTACAATGGCGCCGGCCACCTTGCCAGTTCCAATGCCTTGCTCACAGTGCTGCCCGTCTCGCCTCCGTTCGCAGCGCTGACTTTGCCTCACCTCTTCAGCGATGGCTCCGATGGCGCGTTCCCCTATGCCAACCTGATGCAGGCCAAAGATGGTTCGCTGTATGGCACTGCCTCGAGTGGCGGTTCTTCGTTCAACGGCGAAGTCTTTCGCATGAGCCTGACCGGCACTTTGACCGCGCTCTATGGTTTCAAAGGCGGCAACGATGGCATTGCCCCTTACAGCGGTTTAGTCCAGACGCCCAATAGCACATTCTTCGGCACAACCGGCTCGGGCGGCACCAACGGCTATGGCACGATCTTCCGGATGAACACCAGTGGCACGGCGGTCGAACTCTATGCGTTCGCCAATAGCAATGATGGCGCTACGCCTTACGGCACACTGATCGTAGGAACCGATGGCAAACTTTACGGCACAGCCATTCAGGGCGGAGCAAACGGCCTGGGCACAGTGTTCAGGTCCACCACCAATGGTGTCGTTACGCCATTGTACACGTTCACGGGCGGCAACGACGGTTCTTACCCATACGCAGGCGTGATTCAGGCGGCGGACGGCTCGTTGTATGGCACTACAGTACAAGGGGGCGCCTATAACTATGGCGCGATTTTCCAGGTGAGCACACAAGGCGTGTGGCTGCGCTCAGTTCCTCTGGACTACACCAATGGCGCTTCTCCTTATACCGCTTTGGTCCAGGCGCCGGATGGAAACCTGTATGGTACTGCCGCTTATGGCGGACTTTATGGCTATGGCACAGTTTTCAGAGTGAGCGCCGACGGCACCCTTACAACCATCGTTTCATTCAATTCCACCAATGGCGCAACTCCCTTCGCCGGTGTCATTTTCGGCACCGACGGCAATTTGTACGGCACCACGAGCACAGGCGGCTCCGGCGGTTACGGGACAGTATTCAAAGTCACCACCAACGGCGTGCTCACGACGCTGGCGTCATTCGACGGCTACAATGGCGCGTATGCTTCCGCGCCGCTGGTTCAGGCCACGAATGGCAATTTCTATGGCACGACTGCTTACGGCGGCATCGGCTTCAACGGCACGGCTTACAGCGGGCAGGGAACAATTTTTGAGCTGACCGTACCTGCCTTTGACACCAATCCACTCATGATGCCGGTCATTACGGCGGGCCTGGCCTATTCAGGCAATCTGTCAGGCAAAGCGGTTTCGGTGCCCGGTGACACACTGACCTTCGCTAAACTGAGCGGTCCGGCCTGGCTGGCAGTTGCTTCCGACGGCACCCTATCCGGCACGCCGCTAAATGCGAACATCGGCACAAATTCTTTCGCCGTAAGCCTCACGGACACCAACGGCATCAGTACCACTGCCACAATGCTTGTGCCTGTCGTCAGTCCGGTGGCGCCTTCCTTCGCGACCAATCCCTTTACCGCCGCGATGCTCAACGAAGGCCAGCCTGTCTCGGCGTCCATCGCCTCTCAGGCGGTAAATCCGAATCCCGGCGACGCCAACAACTTCGCGCTGCTCAGCGGACCCGCCTGGCTCTTGATTCAAACCAACGGCACGCTTTCCGGCACTCCCGGTCTCGCGGATATCGGCACTAACTCTTTCCTGGTGAGTGTCAGCGACCTCCTCGCTCTTTCAAACACTGCCACCATGTATGTCGTCGTGTTTGGGCCGCCGGTGTTTACAAGCAATCCATTCAGCGGTCCCTACGGCGTTGTTAGCAACGCAATTTCGGCGTCCATTCTCGGCAGTGCCAATGATCCGAACGCCGGCCACGGGATGGTCTATGGCCTGGTCAGCGGCCCGAGTTGGCTCTCCATTTCCGCAAATGGCTCGCTCAGAGGGACACCACTCGCCGCCAACGCCGGCACCAACGCGTTTGTCGTCAGCGCCACAGACTCCTCCGGCCTCAGCGCCCAGGCGACTATGAACCTTTATGTTTACACACCGCCGACTTTTGCGCTCAAGCCGTTCTTCGGGCCCAAGGCCATCTCCGGCCTTCCGTACTATGACAACATCGCCACGAACGCGGCACCCAACCCGGATGCCGTCGTGGGCGACACATTGTCGTTCCGCAAAGCCAATGGTCCAGCCTGGCTCAGCGTGGCGCTCGACGGCACACTTTCGGGCGCCCCGTCAGACACAGACGTCGGCACCAATCATTTTAACGTGACGATTCGCGACTCAGTCAGTGTCGGTTCCGGTAGCGGGTTTACTATCGTCGTGAGCACAGATAGTCCGCCGGTTTTCCTCTCGACACCCTTCACATTGCCCGCCGCCACGCCGAACGTTCCCTATTCGGGCACTATCTCCACAAACGCCACCGATCCTGATTTGCCTTACGGCGATACGCTCACGTTCGTAAAGGTCAACGGCCCGGCCTGGCTGACAGTCTCGAACAATGGCTCGCTGGGCGGAACGCCCGGCTGCACCGACGCAGGCACGAACGCGTTCCTGGTGAGCGTCCGGGATTACGACGGGTTGTCCAACAACGCCACGCTACTCATCACCGTGCAGGGACCCGCGTCCTTTGTTGCAAACCCGGTCAGCACGCCTTGGGCAAATGTGGACCAGGCCTATTCAGCTTCCATCGCCGGCCTTGCCATTGAGCCTAAGACGGGCGCGACGCCGCTGTTCGGCAAAACGAGCGGCCCGGGGTGGCTTAACGTCCAGACCAACGGCACGATTTCCGGCACGCCCCAACTCGCTAATGCCGGCACGAACACATTCGTGGTGAGCGTGACCGATTTCTGCAACGTGACTAACACCGCCACGCTTTACGTCTATGTGAACAGCCCGCCCTCATTCAACCCGAGCCAGTTCACCGCGCCGCAGGCCGTGGCCGGCACACCCTACAGCGGCAGCATTAGCAACAATGCCACCGACCCGGACTTTCCCGCCGGCGACACGCTCAGCTTTTATAAAGTCACCGGCCCATCCTGGCTCAGCGTAGCTGCCGGCGGCGGCCTTTCCGGCACGCCGTCCACACCTGACCTCGGCACCAACACGTTTATGGTACTGGTCGTTGACTCCGGCAACCTCACCGCCCTGGGCGTCATGAAAATTAAAGTGGCAGCCGCCCCCATCCAACTGGCTATCACGCGCCAAACCAATCAAATCAGCCTCACTTGGACCGGCGGCACTCCGCCTTACCAACTCCAAACCGCCAGCAACATCGCGAGCGCAACCTGGGTCAACCTCGGCCCGCCCACCAACGGCACCCTCCTGCGCCTGACGCCAACAAACGCGGCTGCGTGGTTCAGGGTCAAGGGGCAGTAGCGGGGCCCAGGGGCACTTCGTCCTCCACTTCGCCTGCCGCGCCGTAGCGAAGCGGAGGCGGGTCGTTCACCCGGGCGGCCACGGATGTCCGGTCACGCCCAGGAGCGCGGCATTTATGCCGCTTCACCTCCCGACCGTGGTCGGGGCCACTTTCGCCGAACGCGCTCCCCGATCTCGCCCGTGAGTGGGCTGGCCAGTCCGGCCCGGGCCATCCTGCCCGCGAGTCCCGTAAACCATGAGGGACAAACGAATGGGGACAAGCGAATAGAGAAAAAACCTGGCCGTCATTCGCTTGTCCCCATTCGTTTGTCAAAATATTCGTTCCTTTTCGGCCCTCGCCCCCCATCTCATCTGGAAGGTTTCCTGCTTATTCGCCCAAGTGCTCGAATATAAGAGTCAATTCGTCCATGCACCATGGCGCAGGTCCTTGTCTTTTCAGCAAGGACCGCCGGCCACATTTCCCTCAATTAACTCAATCAACTTAATTAACCCAATTAACCATCCGATTGTCCACATTCGAGACATTCTGCCACGTGCGCTCATTTTTCTGTTCCTGTTAGCCGGCCCAGCCTGCGAGGCTGCCACAGGCTGCGCATCGGCCGGCGCCACGATCTTTGGCCAGCCACCGGATGCCTACCTGGCGCTCGTAATTTCAAAACCACCGCACGTCCTTGGGCTGACGGATACATGGTTCAACCTGGTGCTCATCTCTTTATTAGTGGTGCTGGGGATTTTTGTCGCGTGGCTGCTGGTGCCGAGAATTTCGGAATGGTTCAGCCGGCATTGCGATCCGTGGGCGCCCGTTCTGATCGAACCGAACGCCGACGATAAAAAGGCCCATTTGGATGAACATGCAGTCGAGCAATTCGCCAGAGAAATGCTGGAACGCGAGGCATCTTCCACCTCCGCCAAAGCTGTTCCGAATAGTGCTGGCTCGCCACTTCGCCTGAACCAGCCTGATGCTATCATCGAGAAACGCGATACGCTCGTCAAATTCAGGCGGGATGTGCCGCTCGAACTCAATTCTCTGCGCGGGGCTTTTGCTCACGTTAACCAAACTACCGCTCAGCAGAAAGTCCTCCAGGAGATTTCTGCCGCCATCGGATCCATGAAAGGCCGTTCCAACCAGCCGACCCTGCGGCCGTTCTGGCAAATGACGTCCTCTCTGCAAGCGCTGCTCGAGCAATTGCTCAAAAAGCCTGCAGCAGTTACGCCCTCAACACTGCGCACCGTCGCCAATGCCGTGGACCTGCTCGGCGAACTGTGCCGAGATGGCATCAGACCCGATTTGACCAGTGTGCCTCCGGTCCGCATGCTGGCAGTGGATGACGATCCGATCTGCCGCCGCGCCGTTTCCCCTTGCCCTCCAGAAAATCCTCATTCCTCCGGATGTCGCCGCGGACGGCGAAGCTGCCATGGCCCTGGTAACCACCATCCCGTACGATCTCATACTGCTGGACGTGGAAATGCCCGGAATGAACGGCTTCGAGCTTTGCTCCCGCATTCGTTCGACCGATTGCAACAAATCTACGCCCGTCGTCTTCGTGACCTGCCACAGTGATTTTCAGTCCCACGCCAAATCCATGTTAAGCGGCGGCTGCGAACTGATCGCCAAGCCGTTTCTAATTTTCGAACTCGCCACCAAAGCCCTGGCCCTGCTCATGACCCACCGCCTGCACAGCAATGGGCTGCGACCCGCCTCCCACGCCCCCGCGCCCGCAAGTGGCTCCCTTGTTGTAGGCCGGGGCCCCCCGACCCGGCGTTCTGGGGGTGTGCGCCCCCGCGCCCGGTGACATATCACGATGGTAAGTGCGATTCCGCGACGTAGACTTATTGTCTGGACAAAAGCGCGAATAGTCCCGAGTTTCCAGCGGTGAAAAATTGTTCCGGGAGTTTCGCGATCGGTGAAATTGGGTAATCAAAACAACCGCGATTGAACGCGAATGAACGCGAATTACTTCAGATTTGCGTTCATTCGCGTCTATTCGAGGTTAAACTTGGCCCGAGCAACAGCACAGAACCGCACACATTGAGCTATGCCTGCCAATAAATACATCGAATGGACCATGCAGGGTGTTGAATACGCAAACTGTAATTGCGCATGGGGCTGTCCGTGCCAATTCAACGCGGCGCCCAGTAACGGCCACTGCCGGGCCGCAGTCTTCGTGCAAATCGAACAGGGACAATTTGGCGATGTTCCATTGGCGGGCCTGTGCTGGGG
>PSRM01000202.1 GCA_003176045.1 Verrucomicrobiota bacterium
GCGACATGTCGCCGCTTTCAAACACCGCGACATGTCGCGGTGTTCCAAAGCGCGGACATGTCCGCGCACTCCCAGATGTCCAGCCGCGAGTACCCTTAGAAAGCTTCCGTGAATATTGAGCTACTAACAAAAGCCAAATCCCTCGGCTTCTCCGATCGCCAAATCGCCCATCTTACCGGGCGAACCGAAGATGACGTGCGCGCCGAGCGCAAGCGGCTCGGTCTCGTGCCAAGCTATCGGCTTGTGGACACCTGCGCGGCCGAGTTCGAGGCTTACACGCCGTACTACTACTCAACCTATGACCGCGGCGATGACGAGGTAAAACCCAGTGACCGCCAAAAGGTAATGATCCTGGGCGGCGGCCCGAATCGGATAGGGCAGGGGATCGAATTCGACTATTGCTGCGTTCACGCTTCCTTCGCCTTGAAGGAGGACGGTTTCGAGACGCTGATGGTCAACTCCAACCCCGAAACAGTTTCCACCGACTACGACACCAGCGACAAACTCTATTTCGAGCCGCTGACTCTCGAAGATGTGCTGCACATTTACGAACGCGAGAAGTGCTGGGGTGCGATCGCGCAATTCGGCGGGCAGACTCCTCTAAACCTGGCGCTCGGTTTGCAGAAAAATGGAGTAAACATTCTCGGGACTTCGCCCCAGGGCATCGAGATCGCCGAGGATCGGAAGCTCTTCGCCGCAATGTTGCGCAAGCTGGATATCCCGCAGCCCGCGAATGGAATAGCCATTAGTGAAAGCGAGGCGCTTGCTGTGGCGCGAACCCTAGGGTATCCGATTCTGGTGCGGCCCAGCTTCGTGCTGGGTGGCCGCGCGATGCAGATCGTTTACTCAGACGCCGAGTTGCAGCACTACATGCGCTTTGCGGTGGAAGCCTCACCGGAACGGCCTGTGCTGGTGGACAAGTTTCTCGAGGATGCAACGGAAGTGGATGTGGACTGCATCGCAGATGTTGGGCGTGACGACGGCACCGGTGAAGGAAATATCGTGATCGGTGCGATGCTTGAGCACATCGAGTTTGCGGGAGTGCACTCGGGCGACGCTGCCATGGTCCTGCCGCCGCACACCCTGTCTCCGAAAGTCATCGAAATCATCCGGCAGCACACCCACGCCATGGCCCGCGAGTTGAAAGTCATCGGCCTGATGAACGTGCAATACGCCGTTAAGGGCGAGACGGTCTATGTCCTCGAGGTGAATCCACGGGCTTCGCGAACGATCCCATTCGTGAGCAAAGCCATTGGTGTTCCGTTGGCAAAATTGGCCGCCAAAGTTATGGCCGGCAAAAGCCTTAAGCAACTTGGGTTCACTGAGGAGATTTGGCCGAAGTATTGGGCTGTCAAAGAATCCGTTTTCCCGTTCAACCGCTTTCATGGCCAGGACATTCTGCTTTCGCCCGAAATGCGTTCCACCGGCGAGGTGATGGGCCTGGATGCCGATCTGGGAATCGCTTACGCAAAATCCCAAATGGCCGCCGGCGGCCCGTTGCCTCTGAGTGGGCGAGTATTCATTAGCGTGAGTGACGCGCATAAATCGGAAGTGGCTGAGATTGGGCGCTTGTTCGCGGATCTGGGTTTCGAATTGGTGGCCACCAGCGGCACCGCATTGCTGCTGGCGCAAGCCGGCTTGAAGGTGCGTCGGGTGTTCAAGCTCGCTGAAGGCCGGCCTCACGCTCTGGATCTGCTCAAGAACCGTGAGATTCAACTCGTCATTAACACTCCAGCCGGCCAAACCCCGCGCGCCGATGAGGTCCGCATCCGCACTGCAGCGGTTTACACCGGCACGCCCATCATGACGACAATTAGCGGAGCAAAAGCTGCCGCTTTGGGGATCGCCGCCCTGCGTAAGAGCGGATACGAGGTGAGGACGTTGCAAGAATACTGCAAGTTATAACAGGAGAGAACAGAGGAAACAGAGACTTTATCTCTGTTCTCTCTGTTCTCTCCTGTTTAATTCTCGGTGTTCAAGCGGCTTGGCGCGGATTAAAATTTGACTCCTTTGCCAATTGCTCCCAGAGCTTGCGCTCGGAGTCGTTGACACGATCCGGCACCTCGACTCGCATCTGGACGATTAAATCGCCATTTCCGCCGCCGCGTTCCGGCAGTCCGCGCCCGCGCACGCGCATTTTCTGTCCGTTCTGAGTCCCGGCGGGGACTTTGATATTTACGCGACCATTCAACGTGGGCACAGACACGTTTGCCCCGAGCACAGCCTCCCATGGCGCGAGTTCGACCTCATGAATCAGATTGTGGTCCTCCACTTCGAACTCCGGATGCTTGGCCAGCCGCACACGTAAGAAAAGGTCCCCAGCCGCGCCGCCTCCAAGGCCTGCTTCACCGCGCCCGGCAATTCGCAAACGCTGGCCTTCAGTGACGCCGGCAGGAATTTTTACCTGGTAGGTTTCGGTTTTGGCGATCTGTCCTGTGCCGCCGCATTTATTGCAAACGTGCCGCGCGCTCTGACCGGTGCCGCCGCAATGATCGCAGGTGACGCCATGCCGCACCGAGACTGAGCGCACCGACCCGCGCATGGCCTCTTCCAGCGTGACCAGGATGTCGCCTTCGATGTCACGGCCACGTTCGGCGCTCAATTCCTCCTCGCTAAACCCTCCAGCCCCGCCCGGTCGCCGGAAGCCCGCTCCGCCCCGGCCCATCGAACCAAACAGTTGCTCGAAGAAATCGCTGAAGCCCGTCCCGCCAAAGTGGAATTCAAACTCCTCGCCACGAGGCCCGCGCCCCGGAAAACCGCCGCCGCCAAACGTTTGCCAGCCGGGCGGAGGCCTGAACTCAGAGCCGGAACTCCAATTAGTCCCCAACTCGTCATACTTCTTGCGTTTGGCCGGATCGCCGAGCACCTCGTAGGCTTCGTTGATCTCCTTGAACTTTTCCTCGGCCTGCTTTTTGTTCTTCGCGACGTCCGGATGATGCTCACGCGCCAGCTTGCGAAAGGCCTTCTTGATATCGGCCTCGCTCGCAGTGCGCGGAACGCCCAGGGTCTGGTAGTAGTCTTTATATTGGACGGGCACGGCTCGGTTAACCAGTTAAATGGGTTAAATGAGTTAAATAGTTAAATGGTCCGAACTTTCTGAGCTTTACCAACTCAATGTACGTTACCAAATCATGCCCTTAGTTGGCGGTTTGTCAAAAGAAGCCTATCGGCGCAAGCTCGACCAGTCTGTTCAGCGAAAGCCCAGAATTTGAGCCAATCGAGAGGGCAAGTCCTGGGCGCCATGTTCCAACGTGATCACCGTGAGGGTCTCGCCATCCCAGCGATAAAAAATTGCGAATATCTGGAATCCGGGAACCGCGAATCGCAGTATGTCAGACAAATCCGGCGATTCAAAACGAGCGGAGTGACCGAGAAGCGGCCGTTCTAATAAGTGACTGACAGTTTCCTGGGCTGCGTGAGTGATACTCCTTGCAACCTGTGGGCGATCGTCACGGAGGGCGATGCGATCTCGGTAGTGGCGCATGCGCCGATAAAACGCCGGGTGAACGCGAAGTTTAGCGGCCATCGGCAATGGCTTTCATCTTCTTTTTGAATTGCGCGACCGTAATATCCTCAGCCGGCTCCTCAAGAGCTTCCCGGATGCGCTCCTCCAGCCACAGCGGGGGTGGTTGAAACCGGGCAGCAAACTGTGGAAGTCCGATTCGAAGCGCTTGCCGGACGACATCTGCTTTGCACAACTCGGAAATCTGGACTCCTTCATTGATTCTGGCGTCCAGTTCATCGCTAATCTCCATTTTGGGCAATGTCTTCATTCACGTCATTTTAACGTCATTTCAGCGTTTATCAAGCTTGAAGCAGCCAAACCGCTGAGTCGGGCGCCTTTCAGATTTTTAGCTGGCCTCGGTCTTAGCGAAGATTTCTAATCTGCTGTAGTGCTTCCAGCCTGCGAGGTGGTCGGGCGCTCTGCCGATTGGAAATCGGCGATACAGCAGGTTGGAAACCTGCGCTACTTTTCCCGCGGTCGCGCACCGAGAAAAGGTAAAATGCGACGCCTGATTGATCACTAATCTTCGCGCAGTCCAAAATCTCTCAGGTCAAGTCGGTGGCGCCGGTTCCACCGGGTGGCCCTTGCGCACTTCCGCATTATCTATCTGCCGGCCAATGAGCCGGTTGAAAGTCTTTGCATCCAGGGACTCCGTTTTTAGCAATTCAGCGGTGACCAAATCCAACTGATCACGGTGCTGTTCCAGAATTCCTTTTGCTTCGCCATAAGATCGGTCCAGGATTTCTTTCACTTCGGCATCTATTTCCTCCGCCGTTTTCTCGCTGCAGTCGCGCTGGAACGTGCCGTCTCCCCCGTGCCAGAACAGTCCATTCTGCCGTTGGGCGCATCGGACCAGGCCAACGGTCTCGCTCATGCCAAACAGGCAGACCATCTGCCGGGCTAGCGCCGTGGCCTGCTCCAGATCATTTTCGGCCCCGGTGGTAATCTCATTCAGGACAATCTGTTCGGCTGCCCGCCCGCCTAGCATGCCGCGGATACGGTCCAAAAGTTGAGAACGGGTCATGAGGAAATGGTCATCGGCCGGAAGCTGTAAAGTGTACCCGAGGGCCGCGCGCCCGCGTGGGATAATACTGATCTTGTGCACGGGGTCGGCGTATTTGCTGTATGCGGCCACCAGCGCGTGGCCGACTTCGTGGTACGCCACTCGGCGCTTTTCTTGTTCATTGAGACGCCGGCTTTTGCGTTCAGGGCCTGCAACGACTTTTTCGACAGCTTCCTCAAGGTCTTTCTGGCTGATTTTGTGCGCGTGCCGCCGCGCCGCCAGCAGGGCAGCCTCATTGAGGGCGTTCGCGAGATCCGCGCCGGAGAATCCAGGAGTAGCCTGGGCGATTCGCTTGAGGTCAACGTCCGCTCCCAGCGGCTTCCCCCGCGCATGGACCTTCAGGATAGCCTCGCGCCCGTCAATGTCCGGCGCGTCCACAACCACTTGCCTGTCAAAGCGCCCTGGCCGTAGCAGCGCGCGGTCCAGCACATCTGGCCGGTTTGTTGCTGCCAGCACGATCACTCCCGCGTTCGCCGCGAAACCGTCCATTTCCACCAGCAACTGATTGAGTGTCTGCTCCCTTTCATCATTGACCGCGCCGACGTGCACCCCGCGCTGCCGCCCAATTGCATCCAACTCGTCAATGAACACGATGCAAGGCGCCTTTGCTTTGGCCTGCTGAAACAAATCACGGACGCGGGCGGCGCCCACTCCGACGAACATTTCGACGAAGTCGCTCCCGCTCAATGAAAAGAAAGGCACGTGCGCTTCTCCGGCTACGGCTTTGGCCAAGAGCGTCTTTCCGGTGCCCGGCGGGCCGATCAGCAGGACGCCCTTTGGGATGTTCGCGCCGATGGACTTGTAACGATGCGGGTGCTTGAGAAAATCCACAACCTCCTGCAATTCGTACTTGGCCTCTTCGCAACCGGCCACGTCGTTGAAGGCCACTCCCGTTTCGGCTTGTGGCACAAGTCGCGCCCTGCTCTTGCCGAAGCTGAGGATGGATTCACCGGCGCCGCTGATTCTCCGGCCAATGAAGGACCACAGCAGCACCATAATCCCGAGGGGAACCATCCAGGAAAGCAGGAATTGGGAAATGAGGCCCGGTCGTTCACCGCTGTACTTCACGCCCGCGGCCTGCAACTCCTCAGCCAATTTCGGGTCCTCGATCCGGATCGTCTTGAAAAGAAACGGCTTGTTTGGAGCCGCCGCCTGGGCAGCCGAGGCAGCGTTGGTTTTCATCCCTTCATTGCGCTTCTGCGCCCCCGCTTGTAGTTCCGGCTTTAGCCGGTCTTCAGAGGCTGCCACGGCCGAATTCGTGTTCCCGGCAGGCTCTGGGGCCGTCGGGTCGATTTTACCCTCGATCGTGTCTTCCTTGACCACGCACTCCTTGACCTTCCCGTGCTTGAGATAATCCTTAAATTCGCTATAAGGAATGGTGCGGAATGAGAATTGCGAGACGGTGCTTTGCCAAATCCAAAGCAGCAATAGCATTATGGGGAGATACCATAGCGGAGAATTCCAGCGGGGTGTTTTCGGCATGAGGTCCCGTTTGGGCGGCTGCTCGCGCTGATTCATTCTTAATCGCTCCTGGCGTGTCGGCTACCAATAAGCAGTACAATCTACCACAAAGTAGGGCAGGCGTCTCGCCTGCCGCCAGTAGGGCTGGCGTCCCGGCTGTCCCGCCTACCCGTGCGGCGCCCTCTGAGAATTCGGCGCGTCTTTGGGTAATTTTACTCATATCCTCATTCCTGGCCCTCGCAACTCTCCTGGTTTACTCGCCCGTCGCGTGGCACAGCTTCGTGGATTACGACGATGGGGATTACGTCACAGCAAACTCTCATGTCCAGAGCGGCCTGAAATGGGCCAATGTGATCTGGGCCTTTCGAACCGGCCACGCCAGCAACTGGCACCCGCTTACGTGGCTCTCCCACATGCTGGATGTCTCGCTCTTCGGGCCTGGTCCAGGACCGCAGCATGTGGTCAACGTCGTCTTGCACGTGGCAAATACCGTTTTGCTCTTTCTCGTCCTCTGGAAGATCACCCGTGCCCAATGGCGCAGTGCAATGGTGGCCGCCCTGTTCGCCCTCCATCCCATTCACGTCGAATCCGTAGCCTGGATTTCCGAACGGAAAGACGTGCTTAGCGGATTCTTTTTCATGCTAACGCTTTGGGCTTATGCGGGATACGTAGAGAGGGTCGAGGGTCGAGGGTCGAGGGTCGGGGCGGAAGTCCAAAGTCCATCCGCCTTCGCTAAAGCTATGGCGGACAAGAAGTCCAAAGTCCAAAGTCCAAAGTCCAAAGTCCAAAGTTCGGAGCGAGACGCTCCCGGAAGTCCATTCGAAGTTCAAAGTTCAAGGTTCAAAGTTCAAGGTTCGTATTCTTCGCTCGACCCTCGACCCCCGACCCTGGACTCCCGCAGTGGTCAGTGGTCAGTAGTCAGTGGTCCTCTTTGGTATTTGGCCACTTTGCTGTTTTTCGCGCTGGGGCTTATGAGCAAGCCCATGCTGGTCACGTTGCCCTTTGTTTTACTCTTGATCGATTTTTGGCCGTTAAAAAGAGTGTCAGGTATCATGTGTCAGGTGCCACCGGAAGCCGGGCCCGGCGCAACACGCAACACGCAACACGCAACACGCAACACGTGGCTTGTTCTGGATAAAGTTCCCTTCCTCCTCCTAAGTATCCTCTCGTGCGTGGTCACCTTTTTGGTTCAGCGCCAGGGGGGAGCGGTCTCGAACGCCTTGACTCCCGGCGAGCGTAGCGCCAACGCGGTCGTTTCGTATGTTCGTTACCTTTGGAAAATTTTGTACCCGGCGGATTTATCGGTGCTTTATCTTCATCCAGGCCACTGGTCTGGTTGGAAGATCCTGGGCGCGACTGGACTGCTGGCACTCATCTCGGCAGTCGTCATTGCGGTCGCGCGTAGACTGCCATATCTGGCCATGGGCTGGTTTTGGTTTATCGGAATGTTCGTACCTGTGATCGGCCTGGTCCAGGTTGGCCTGCAATCCATGGCTGACCGCTACAGTTACCTGCCGTCTATCGGGTTGTTTATTCTGATCATTTGGGCGATAGCGGACACTTGGCCTTTACTGGCGTCAGACCGGCCGGACCGGTCTGACCAAATCTGGATCTGGCCAGCCCTTGGCGGTGCAGGCGTAATTTCATGCTGCGCACTCATGACTTTGGCGCAACTACGTTACTGGCAAAACACCCAGACCCTGTTTGAAAGAGCTACGCATGTAGATACCAAAAACTACCTCGCCTACAACAATCTGGGCTTCTACTTCGAAAACAATAAACAGCCAGATCGCGCCCTGACGAATTACGAGCAATCTCTAAAGATCAACCCGAACTACGAAGAAGCCTTAAATAACTACGGCCACATCCTCGCCGGACGGAAGCAGTACGCGGAGGCCATTGCGTATTATCAGAAGGCGCTTAGCATCAAACCCGACCAGGTCGAAATTCATAACAACCTGGGCAACGCTCTGTCGGAAACAGGCAAGATTGACGAAGCCATCGAACATTATCGCTTCGCGCTCAGCCGCAAGCCGGACCATGCAGACGCCCACAATAATCTCGGCATCGCCCTTGCCATGAAGGGCAAACTCGACGAAGCCATGGAGCACTTTCATTCGGCCATTCAACTCAAACCCTCCGATGCCAGCGCTCACAGCAACCTCGGCAATGCCTTTGCCGCGCAGCACAAGTTTCCCGAAGCCACCAAGGAGTTCCAGGAGTCACTTCGCCTTAAACCGAACGAACCACAGGCTCACAACAACCTGGGCAATGTGCTGGCCGAGCAGGGCAGGATAGATGAAGCCATTACGGAGTACAATGCGGCCATCCGCCTCCAGCCCGCTGACCCCGAGGCTCATTACAACCTCGCTTTAGCTCTCCTGCGCCAGGGCAAACGCCCGGATGCCAAAAGCCATTTAGTCGAAGCCCTGCGCCTCAGGCCCGACTACCCCAACGCCCGCGCGCAGTTGAATGTGATTGAGGCCGGCCGTTGACGAGCGAAGCATTTACCGCTGATAACGCGCATAACGCGGATAAAAAATCCGTGTAATCCGCGTCATCCGCGGTTAAAAAGAGCGAAAGTGAAAACGTTGCCTCACACTCGCTCTTGCTTCGTCTGCGGCGAATTCAATCCCGCCGGTCTCAAACTGCGCTTCCAAACTGACGGGCGCGTCGTGCAGGCGAGGTTTGTCCCCAGGCCGGAGCATATTGGGTTCAAAGAAACCGTCCATGGCGGCCTCATCGCTACCTTGCTCGACGAAGTTATGGTCTGGGCTTGCGCCGTGCACACGCGTCAGTTTGCCTATTGCGCCGAGTTCACCGTCCGTTTTCTCCACCCGCTCCGCCCACGGCAGGAGGTGACCGCTGTCGGTGAACTGGTCGTGAATCGGCGCGGCAAACTCTTCGAAGCCCGCGCCGAACTCAAAGATGGCGCCGGATTGGTTTTAGCGACCGCGACTGGCAGATATCTGCCGATCAAAGGGGCGGAAATTTCCGAGATGGCCACCGACTTCATCGGGGACGCAGGTTGGCTGCTCGAACGCTGACTGTGATGCGGCTGTTTTCAGTCCCGTAGGGACGACAGAAAATAGCCCAGCGTTTCAACGCTGGGTAGGAGCGGTTGAACGGCATAAGTCCCGTTAGGGACGACAGAGAACGTGGTTCTGCCGTCCCTAACGGGACTTATTCCACGTTGGAGCATTATCCCAGCGTTGAAACGCTGGGCTATTGTCTGCCGTCCCTCCGGGACTATGCAGAATGGGCGCCGTCAAATCCTAGTGGCATTGGGCTGGAAAGCCTGCCCTACAACAACTTGATCTGCGCTTTTTCTTTCGCCAGCGACTCCGCAATAGTCGGCAAACTTCCATTCCGTCTTTCAATAATCTCTTTATCCAAATCCGGATCGTAAGGGACCGGGTAATTGCCATCGTAACAAGCCATGCAGAACGAATTCGCTGGCAATCCTGTGGCTTTCACCATGCCTCCCTGAGAAAGGTAGTGGAGCGAGTCGGCATTGAGATACTTGCGGATTTCTTCCAGCGAATGATTTGCAGCCATTAGTTTGCTGCGGTCAGGGAAATCAATCCCATACACGCACGGGTGCATGTGCGGCGGACAACTCACCAGGACGTGGACCTCTTTCGCCCCGGCTTCCTTCAGGTTGTTCACGCGCGCTTTGCATGTGGTACCGCGCACAATCGAATCGTCCACTACGATTACGCGTTTGCCCCGCACTAGCTCCTCGATGAGATTCAGCTTCACGCGCACATCGAAGTCGCGGATGAGCTGCGTCGGTTGCAGGAAACTGCGGCCTACATAATGATTGCGCACAAACGCCATCTCAAACGGGATGCCTGATTCGAGCGAATATCCCAGCGCGGCGCAATTGCCGCTATCCGGCACAGGCACCACCACATCAGCCTTTATCGGAAACTCACGGGCCAGCTCCCGCCCCATTTCCACCCGCACTTTGTACACGTTCCGATTGGCAATCGTGCTATCAGGCCGCGCGAAATAGATATATTCGAAGATGCAAAAGGCCCGCCGCTGTTGTTCCGGAAAAGCCTGAAAACTGTTCAATCCTTTCTCGTTGATCACCACGATTTCACCCGGCTCCACGTCACGCACAAACTTGGCGTGAATCAAATCCAGCGCGCAGGTTTCGCTGGCCAGGACCCAGGCCTGACCGAGTTTGCCGATACAGAGAGGCCTGAATCCGTGCGGATCACGCACTCCGATCAGCTCTTTATGGGTCATGATGACCAGTGAATATGCGCCCTCGATACGCCGCACCGCATCCACGATGGTGCTGCCGTGGCCGTTCCGGCTTGGTTGCGCAAGCAGGTGCAGAATGATCTCACTGTCAACAGTGGTTTGGAAAATGGAGCCCCGCGCTTCCAGTTCGTCTCGCAGTTTGGCCGCATTGGTTAGATTGCCGTTATGCGCGATGGCGATCTGGCCGCGCGCGCAATCCACCGTCAGTGGCTGCGCGTTGCGCAACAGCGATGACCCTGTAGTGGAATAGCGTGTGTGCCCAACGGCGATATGCCCCGGCAATTCGCGCAGTGCGTTGCCGGTGAACACCTGGGACACCAGCCCCATCCCTTTGTGCGCGTGGAAGCGTTGGCCGTCCGAGGTGACAATCCCCGCGCTTTCCTGCCCGCGATGCTGGAGGGCGTAGAGGCCGTAGTACGTCAATTCCGCCGCGTTCGGATGCCCGAACACGCCGAACACACCGCAATAATGTTTTGGATAGTGCTGCAAAACCCGCCACCAATTTACAAAATGTTTCTCCACAAAACAAAATTAAACGCAGAAAAAATCGCGGCGGAGAACCACAAAAGACACGAAAGACACGAAAATGATCTGGCTTCCTTTCGTGTATTTCGTGTCTTTCGTGGTTCATCCGATTCTATCAGGCTTGCTCACGGAGACCGGATTTGTCATAAAAGGCGCATCATGACAGGCATAGATCGCCGCTTCTTCACTGGTTTCTCGCTTTCCTGTATTCTGTTGGCCACGACCTTCTTGACCGGTTGCGCGGCGCCCAAACCTGCGCCACAGACCAGCTCGCAGCAAGCGGCGCCTGAGCCTCAAAAGACTTTCACCAGTACTAGGGCTACACCCTCAGATTCGACTGTGCCCCTTGACCACCGCAGCAACGAGGATTTCCGGCGCGAAAAATATCCGGTGGACGGACGCAACTTCAGCCCGGTTGACAAGAACATTGCCAAACTGGGCAAGGTCAAAGACGACCCGGACGGCTCGCTGAACCCCTACGTTTTAGCTATTGCGAGTTGCTATCCCGCGGACGGCTCCTATCCATATCGCTGCAAGCCTTTGGAATACGACCTCTACAACGGTGTCACTCAGGACATATGGTATAAGAGCCGCGTGGTGGCCAAGGCACATCCGAATTTTACCCGGTGCAGCTACTGTTGCGGGCTGACATTCGAAGTGTTTTGCCGCGCCATGGAGTACCGCAACATCCAGAAAGGCCTCGATCCAGACGATTTCAACGGCATGTCCTTCTCAGACCTTTTTAACCTGCTCCAATTGTGGTATATCGAAGGTAAAGGTGATTCACCTCAATTCGGGATTGATGCGTACGGCCTGGGCAAGAAAATTGAGAACCTTGAAGATGCCAGGGCAGGGGACTTCCTGGATTTCAGCCGCAACAACGGCACCGGCCATTCCGTGATCTTCATTGAATGGGTCAGGGACGATGCAAACAAGATCGCTGGCTTCAAATACTTCTCGTCCAATTCAAGAGGCGTGGGATACCAGACCGAACGCTTCGAGGACACCGGCGGCAAAGTCCTGCACAAATACTTCCGCCTCGCCCGTGTCGGCAGCATCGAAAACTATCGCAAGTTCGATCGCACGAAAATCCCCTTCCGCCGCGCCTATGCGCCCTGAAAGTTTAACTTTTAACGCAAAGACGCAAAGTCGCAGAGACGCAAAACGGAAACAAAAATTGAGGGCATAAAAATATTTCTGTCCAAAAATATTTCTGTCAGTTTCCTTGTTTGCTCTCCTGCGCCTTTGCTTCTTTGCGACTTTGCTTTGAGCTATTTTCGCTTCTGTAACTTGTGCCCGTATTTTCGTTTGAAACGGTGGCAGGAAGCAAAGTCGGTCTTGGCCTCATCGTTTTCCCACACCTCGTGGTAACGGGCCTCGCGCGGTTGGCTGGGCAGCTTGCGCTCTTTGTAAATCGTCCCGTCTTCGTCGCAATCAATCTCCAGGAACTTCGGCGGCTGCAGCAGATTCCACCGGTTCGATAAGATAATTAACACTTTTCGTTTCTTCGTGGGGACTGCAGGTTTTCTCGATTTCATTTGTCACCGAAATAGTGGAATTTGATGTAGATGCCATTCGGGCTCGGGCTAGCAGTGATATAACCGCCAATCTGTACCTTGCCTGATAACCACTTCATGTACTGATCCGCTGTCATTGGGTTCGTAATCCCGAAGCAAGCCTCAAGATTGCCATCTACCGTGTCAAAGCCACCTGAGATGGTTTGGTTGGTCGCCCAAGATCCTGGCGGAAGCGGGAACCTGAAATCATCAGCTTTCATTCGGCAATAGACTATCCCTCCGTTCTCAACCACCAGCTTTGGAAGGTCTTTCTCACTTGCACGAAACACGCGCGGAAATGGACTCAGGATGAATAATACGAGGCAAATCGCACCCATTAGGGAGGCGCAGCACAGTATTATTCCCAACTTTTTCATAATCCGGCATCGCTAAACCAATAGCTCGGTCGGTTTCATATTCACAGCATCAATCAACCCTTGATCCGTCAATTTCAGCTCAGGAATCGGCGACAGGCTCAAGAAAGACAGTGTCATAAATGGCGCCTCAAGCGTACACCCCAGGCTGCGCGCAGCGGCATTTAGCTCGTCGATCCGCTTTATAACTTCATCCAAAGGCCGGTCCGACACAAGCCCCGCCACGGGCAGTGGCAACTCGGCGAGCACCTGGCCGTCCCTGACTGCCACTTGGCCGCCTTGCATCCGTTGCAACTCTTCAATCGCCCGCCGTATGTCCGCGTCATTCGTCCCCGCCGCCACAACATTATGAGCGTCGTGCGCGACGGTGGAACCAATGGCGCCAGTCTTGAGTTTGAATCCTCGAACAAAGGCCACGCCCACATTGCCCGTGGAGCGGTGCCGCTCGACCACTACTAGCTTGAGAATATCTCGCTCGATGTCTGGGACAATACGACTGTCTTCGGTGCGCGGCTTCTCAACCCTCCCTCGCGTCACGATTTGATTGGGAACAATCTCGATCACGCGGATCGAACGATTTCCATCCTTTTGGTCAATGCGCACCTCGAGATCACCGGGCGCATTGTAACGCAAGTTCATCGTGCTGCGTGGCAACGGCACGGGCGCGGGTTGGTGTGCCAGGTATTTGCCGTTTTCCCCGACGAGAACCCCCTTTTTGTACGTCTGGCGGACAGAAAACTTCTCCAAATCATCGAACACCACGAAATCAGCCCAATATCTCGGTGCGATGGCTCCGAAGTTCCGCAACCGATAATGACGAGCGGTGTGAATAGTGGCGATTTGCAGGGCAGTAATCGGCGGCAGCCCCAGCTTTATTGCTTTGCGAACGCAATGGTCAATGTGGCCCTCTGAGACAAGATCGCCGGCCAGTTTGTCATCCGTAGCAAACGAGCAGTTGACAGCGTTGTGCTGATTGACCAGAGGCACCAGTGTTTCGAGGTTGCGCTCGGTGCTGCCCTCGCGCAGCAGCACGTGCAGGCCCAGGCGCAATTTCTCTTTTGCTTCTTCGAGTTCGGTTGATTCGTGGTCGGACCGCACCCCCGCCAGGACATAGGCATTCAGGTTTCGGCCCCGCAGCCCAGGCGCATGCCCGTCAACGTTCTTGCCTTTACCCGCGTGAATCTTGGCCAACTCGCTTTCGTCGCCGAGATAGACGCCCGGATAATTCATTAGTTCTGCCACCCCAGCCACGCGCTCATCGGCGATCATGAGTCTAAGGTCGTCGGCCGTGATCCGTGCTCCAGCCGTTTCGAAGGGGGTAGCCGGCACACAAGAAGGCAGCATGATGAAAAAATCCACCGGGAGATCCTTGCTCGATTCGAGCACGTATCGGATGCCATCCAATCCAAGCACATTCGCGTACTCGTGGGGATCAATGACCATTGCCCCTGTTCCGTGAGGCACCACCGCCCGCACAAACTCCGCCGCCGTGAGCATCGAGCTTTCCACGTGGAAGTGGCCATCAATCAGGCTCGGCGCAAGGTATGCCCCTTTCAGTTCGATGACCTCCTTGGCCTCATAATCGCCGAGGCCGATCACTCGCCCATCGTCCACCGCCACACTTGCTCGGTAGATTTCGCCACTGAGCACATTGATCAGGTTAGCGTCCTTAAACAGCCGCTCCGCGGGCCGTTCACCGCGGGCGATGCTAAGCTTTTCCTGGAGATGGCGCATGGGTGTGAAACGTGAAACGTGATGCGTGAAACGTGAAACGTGAAACTTTAAGTTTCGTGTTAGCGGCCGGAATTGAACATGCGCTGAGAATACATGGATCCGCCATGAAAGCAAAGGTCGAGATTTATTGACAAACGAATGGGGACAAACGAATAAGACAAAAACAATCTTTTTCCATTCGCTTGTCCCCATTCGTTTGTCATGGTTTTCTAAAAGCGTTCACGCAAAGCTTTGGCAAACAAATCGGGGGCAAACGAATAAAGATTTTTCCCATTCGCTTGCCCCTGATTCGTTTGCCATTCTTTCTCCAGAACGCACCGAACGGTTTTCACGTTTCACGTTTCACGTTTCACGTTTCCCTCTCACATTCTGCCTCGCACAAAAACAAAGTACAGCACCAGTACGGCCGCCAATACGTATGTCAGCCACCCAATCTCCCGTCCTTTGCCACTGAAAAACTTGATGATGGGATAGCTGATGAATCCCAATGCCAATCCATCGGCAATCGAGTACGAGAGCGGGATGCCGATCAGCGTCAGAAACGCCGGGATCGTTTCGCTGTAATCTGTCCAATCAATTTTGGCGACGTTTTGGATCATCATGGCGCCCACAATCACCAGCGCCGGCGCGGTGATGGGCGGATAACTGCCGATCATGTGAATGATTGGGCTGAACAACAGTGCCAAAAGGAATAGCCCCGCTACGACTATACCGGTCAGTCCGGTTCTTCCGCCCTGCTCGACGCCCGCGGCGCTCTCGATGAAACTAGTCACGGTGCTTGTCCCCAGGGCCGCGCCGGCCACGGTGCCAATCGCATCCGACAACATCGCCTGCTTTGCCCGTGGCAACTTGTTGTCCTTGATAAATCCCGCCTGTTCGCAAACCCCGATCAGCGTGCCGATCGCATCAAACACGAGCATAAACAAAAAAACGAAAACAAATGGCAACATGCGGGGCGAGAGCGCGTGGCCCAGATCCATCTTGAGCAGAGTAGGGGAGAGCGAAGGCGGTATTGAGACAACCCCTGTGGCGAACTGGAACCGCTGCGCCAGCATCGAATCGGCAAAGTAGGACAGGCGTCCCGCCTGTCCATCCGCAAAAGCCAGCTTCAATCCCACCGTCAATCCCGTCGCCCCCACAATCCCCCAAAGAATAGAACACCGAACCCGCCTCGCCTGCAAAACCGCGGTCACCAGCAGGCCAAAGAAAAACACCAATAAATCCGGCGAACCAAAATGGGCATTGAGCCTCACACCCGTCCCCGGATCCTTCAGAATCAACCCTGCGTTCTGGAGTCCAATGAATGCGATAAACAAACCGATCCCCGCCGCAATCGCGCTCTTCATGCTGGGGCTAATGGAGTTAAAGATCAGTTCACGCAGTCCTGCCAGTGAGAGCAGTAGAAACAAAACTCCCGAGATAAACACAGTCCCCAGCGCCACCTGCCAGGCATTCGCAAACCCGGCCGCTGCTGCCGCCGGCACCGCCGAAAGCACAAAGAAAAAATTCTCCCCCATGCCCGGCGCTTGCGCGATGGGATAGCGCGAATAAAACGCCATCAGCGCCGTCGCCAATGCCGCAGAGATGCACGTCGCGCTGGTGACCGCCCCAAAATCCATCCCTGTCGTCTTTCCCAGCATCGCGCCCGACAACACCGCCGGCTGCACGAAGATGATATAGGCCATCGTCAGAAACGTCGTCACGCCAGCCAGCACCTCGGTGCGAACGGTGGTCCGGTTTTCCGTGAGTTGGAAAAAACGATTTACAAACGATCTCATCATGGATGAGGCGTGAATAGAAACATCAAACTTCAAACATCGAAACTCCAAAGAAACTTCAAACTTCAAGCCTCAAACCCGCCCCTCACTTCCCGACGTGGTGCTTGAGGCTTGATGCTTCCTTGAAGTTTGAAGTTTGATGTTTGAAATTTCCCTGGTGTTTGGAGTTTGGTGTTTGGTGTTTCGAATGTCCGCACATTAAAATGAAACCAGCGCCCCCCGCTCCACCGACTCCTGTGCCTTCAAACACATCTGCACCGACCACTTCCCATCCTCGCCCGTCGCAAAGAGCTTTCCACCCTCTCGCACCGCCCTTGCCATCAAGGCAATCTGCTCCGCCAACTCATAGACTTCTCCGCTCGGCTTCCCCAGGGCCACGTCCGAGATAGTCTGTCCATCGAAATATTTCAGCGAGAAAGTCGGATGAAACGTCCGGTCCATCGCCCCGCTCCAACTGGCCCACAACGCGCCCTTCGTCCCTGTGACCTTGGCCACCTGATGATGCTCGAACGCGCTTAGGGTCTGCGAGATCACCGCATATGCGCCGGTCGGGAAGTTCACGATCGCGCTGAAATTATCCTGAAGCTCGGGATGATCAGGCCGGCGCGCATTGGCCCGCGCATAAATGCTCACCGGATCGCCCAGGCCCGAGAAATACCACCGGGCCAGGTCAAAGAAATGGATTGGCTCCTCCAGTATCCAGTTCCCCACGCGTTTAATATCATAGCGCCAGCCCTCAGCGCCCGTGCGATACGGATTGCGCCATAGCTCGATCAAGGCGTAGAGCGGCTGGCCGATTGCGCCAGCATCAATCATCTCCTTCACTTTGGCCCACAGCGACGACAGCCTGAACTCATGGCCGATTGCCAGCAGCCGCTTCTGGCTTCGGGCCAGCGCGATTAGCTCGTCGCAATGCGACACACTCAGCGCCATCGGCTTTTCCAACAGCAAGTGTTTGCCTGCGCGCAACGTGTCCGCCGCCACCGCAAAGTGCAGATCGGTCGGCAGGACAATGTCCACTACTTCAATATCGTGCAGTGCCAGTAGCTCCCGGTAATCCGCAAAGATCTCCGCGCCAGGATGGGCTTTCCGAGCTTCGGCCTGGTTGGGCGGCGTGCGCACCGCGATCGCCGCCAACTCTGCCCCCTGGCACTCCGCAATGCACCGCGCATGATGCTTTCCCCACGCGCCAAAACCAATCAGGCCGAAACGGATTTTTTTGTTATTCATCGGTAGTGGCCGAAGCTTACGCGGAACAGGCCGCGATTCAAGCTCCCGAAGGTGCGAAGCTTTTGGGGTGCGCCAGTCCTCTGTCGCTTTGGGCGATTCGGGGGGGGAAGAGCCAAAGCGGCAGAGGACTAGAGGACTGCCGCACTCCAAGACGCTTCGCGAGGCAGGACGCCGTTGGAATTTCGCGAAGCGTTTGGAGTGCGCGGCATTCCCGCGCTTTCGTTTTGATGCGACTTCAATTAGCCTGATCACGTCACCGCATGCTACGAACTCAGACTCTCACCTCCTTCGGTTTCTTCCTGCTTCTCGTCGCGTCATACTGCACCGCCGCCACTAACACCACCTGTACACCGCTTCCTTCCGACGTTCCGATCAACCAAGAGGCCGGTCGCGGCGGGCCTTTGATCGTAAACCTCGGCCTTGAAAGCGGCGAAGAGCTGCCCTTCATGCTGGACACTGGCGCGCCCGTCACAACCATCGACAAGTCCCTGGAGCCGAAGCTTGGAAAGCGATTCGGCACAACCAACATCCTCTCCCTGAGCGACAAACAAAGCTGCGGAATCTACGCCGCTCCCAAACTCTATCTGAACGGCACGCCTCTGCTGATCGCCAGCAACATCATTACCAGAAATTCCTCTCGCCCAAACTTCCGCATCATGGGCATCCTCGGCATGGACTGCTTGGGCCACTACTGCCTGCAACTGGATTTCGAGGCCGGCAAATTGCGCTTCCTTGACCCCGAACGCACGGACAGCCCCGACCTGGGCCAGCCCTTTCCGATCGCATTCTGGGCAGGTTACCCCATCATCCATCGCCCAGGATTTGTCGGCGCCCGCACCAATGTCATGATAGACGTCGGCTGCAACATTGACGGGCTCATTCCTGCCCGCGACATAAAAGCTTTCGCGGTGCTGGCCTCGGAGCGCCAATGGTCTGGCCAGACCTACACGAACCTTCTCGTCGCTGCTGTGGACCATGTAAACGTTCTCGGCCTCCGATTTCTCGCCCGGCACCTTGTTACGCTGAATTTTCCAAAACGTGTCATGTTCCTGAAACCAGTCCGGCCCGGCCCCCTCCCAGAGGACCGCTCCCTGACCAGCTCCAGACTCGGCGACCTCCAATCACCCGTTCAATACCTGGAATGCTTGCGCAACAGGAACCAACTGCCGGGCTGCTTTCCCTACGAACCATGCGATATCTATTTCGAAGCCCGCTCTCCGGCCAGCTCTAAACCTCTCCGATCTCTGACTTTGGAATTCCGGCGGACCGGCGACTCCACGCGCTTTTATTGCAAACTCCAACGAAAGTCCGAAACCACTCCCTGGACTCTCAAAAAATGCTGGGAAACAGAGCCGCGACCGTGAGGGAGCGTCCGGCCCGCGCCCAAGAAGCCAGTTTGGGTTTAGCAAGCGCCCACCTTCAGTTGCCCTGCCGTCGGCGAGCGCAGCGACTCAGGCTGAGATTAGAAAAGGTGCGCGGACAAGGCTGTCCGCGCCCCCTGTATGCGCCGTTGACTTTCGGCGGAAAACCTTTACAAGAAACGGGCGTGGTTGCGCCGCGTGGGGGCACGCGGCCTACATGGAAGAAACGGCCTGCAGCGCGTGGGCTCGCGGCCTAGACCCATTTTGAATTTATGAAATTGTTTATTGATACCGCGGATGTGAAACAGATCAGGGAGGCTTGGGGTTGGGGAATTATTGATGGGGTGACGACGAACCCGACGCATGTGGCCAAGAGCGGGCGTAAGCCGGCGGAGGTTTATCGGGAGATTTGCGATATCGTAGATGGGCCCATCAGCCTGGAGACGATTGCGCTCAATGCGGAGGAGATCGTGAAGGAAGGAGTCGCGCTGGCGAAGATTCACAAGAACGTTGTGATTAAGGTGCCGATTATCAAGGAGGGGCTGAAGGCGGTGAAACGCTTGTCGGCGGAGGGCTACAAGACGAATGTGACGGTGACATTTTCGCCGTTGCAGGCGATGCTGGCGGCCAAGGTGGGGGCGACTTACATCAGCCCGTTTGTGGGCCGGTTGGATGCGGTGGGGCACGATGGGATGGACGTGGTGCGGCAGATTAAGACGATCTATAAGAATTATGGTTTTACGACGCAGGTATTGACGGCGGCGGTGCGGCATCCGTTGCACGTGTTGCAGGCGGCGCTGGCGGGGTCGGATGTGGCGACGATGAGTTTCGATGTGCTGGAACAGCTTTATCAGCATCCGCTGACGGATTTGGGGGTGGATATGTTTTTGAAGGATTGGGAGAAGGTGCAGGCGCTGGAAAACGCCAAACGCGAAATGCCAAACACCAAACACCAAACACCAAACACCAGAGAAACTTCAAACTCCAAACTTCAAAGTTCAAAGAAGCCTCAAGCCTCAAGCGCCAAAAATCGAGGCTGAGCAAGCATTAGCGAGCGAAAGAGAAGCACCCAAGCTCTTTGCGAGACACCGAACCATCAAAAACCGAACACCGAAGAAAGACCAAGCTTCAGATACCAGTGGCGTTCCAGGCGGACTTGGAGCTTGGTGTTTGGTGTTTCTCTGGTGTTTGGAGTTTGGTTTTTGGTGTTTGCCGAGGCTCCTGCAGAAATAATTTGTGAAAACCTATCCTCTTTATCTGAATGGCCAGTTTGTCGAATCGGCGCCGGCTTGGGATGTGGTGAATCCGGCGACGGGGGAGGCGTTTGCGAAGATTTCGACGATTGATCGGGCGCGGTTGAAGCAGGCGATTTCGGATGCGCAGGCGGCGTTTGCGGGGTGGAGGCATCTGACGGCCAAGGCGCGTGGGGAGTTTTTGCGCAAGATTGCGTCGGAATTGGAACGGCGGCGGGATGAGATTGCGATGATCATCAGTATGGAGAATGGGAAGCCGCTGGCACAGAGTCTGGGTGAGGTGGCGATGTCGGTGGACCATCTGCAATGGTTTGCTGAGGAAGGTAGGCGCGCTTATGGGCGGATCATTCCACAACAGGCGGATGGAAAACGGAACCTTGTGATCAAAACTCCTGTGGGCGTGGTGGCGGCGATCAGTCCGTGGAATTTTCCGCTGGTGCTGGCGGTGCGCAAAGTGGCCCCGGCCCTGGCGGCGGGATGTCCGGTGGTGCTGAAGCCGGCGCGGCAGACGCCGTTGAGCTGCGTGCTCTTTGCGGAGTGCGCGCACGCGGCTCAATTGCCAAAGGGGGTCTTGCAGGTGATGTGCGGGCGATCGGATGAGTTTGGGAAGGAATTTCTCAGCAACGAACATTGCCGCAAGGTGACGTTCACCGGTTCTACTGAAGTCGGGCGGGAGTTGATCCGCCAGGCGGCGGACACGGTGAAGTTGCTTTCATTGGAACTTGGCGGCAATGCGCCGCTGCTGGTGTTCGAGGATGCGGACCTCAAGATCGCGGTGGATGAGGCGATCATTGCCAAGATGCGGAATACCGGGCAGTCGTGCATCGCGGCCAATCGGCTGTTTGTGCATCGGCCGGTATATGAAAAGTTTTTGGAGATGTTTGTGGCGAAAGTGAAGATGTTGAAGACGGGCGAGAGTTCGGAGCCTGGAGTGGAGGTGGGGCCGCTCATAGATCAGGCGGCGCTGGATCATGCGCTGAAATTGATTGCGGATGCCACAATACGCGGAGCGCGCCTATTGTGCGGAGGCAAGCGCATTGACCGGAAAGGGTGTTTTCTCGAGCCCACGGTTCTGGCTGATGTGAGCGCAGAAGGGTTGTGCGCGCAGGAGGAGATTTTTGCGCCGATTGCCGCTGTGGCGGCGTTCGAGACTGAGGAAGAGGCAATTCGGGAGGCAAATGCGACGGTGCATGGGCTTTGTGCGTATGCATTCACCAGGGATGTGGGACGGGCGTTCCGGCTTGCCGAGCAACTGGAGGCGGGGATGATCGGGATCAACGATGGAGTGCCGACGACTTCGAACGCGCCATTTGGGGGAGTCAAACAAAGCGGGTGGGGGCGGGAGTTGGGGAGCGAGGGGTTGGATGCGTTTTTGGAGACGAAACATGTTTCGATAAGAATTTGAACCGCGGAATACGCGGAATACGCGGAGGGGAAAAACGGCGGGAGTTAAATGGGTTACATGGTTACATGGGTTACATAGGGCGAAGCCTGCGGAAACTGCGGAGAGGAATTTTAAACCGCTAATGAACGCTAATGAACGCTAATTGAGCATCGAGCGTTTGGCATTCATGGCAGCGAAGGCGTAAGCTTTCGTCCAGACATAAAAGCGCTAGAGGAGAACCGATGAAAAATGGAAAATGCTCGATGCTCAATGCCTAATGAAAGAGTCCCGCTCTTCGCTTCCTGACTACCTCTCGATTCCTGCTGCCGATTTGGGTAAAGGCACTTCGGTGAAAGTCCGGATTCTTGGGGATATGATGTCGGTTGCGGTGGATATGGCGGAGTCGCTGAAGGCGGAGATTGTGGCGGCGAATCGGGAGGGCAGAGGGGCGACGTTTATTATTCCGGTGGGGCCGGTGGATCAATATCCAATTTTGGCGGAGGGCATAAACAAGGAGCGAATTTCGTGTGCGAATGTGGTGTTTATTGGGATGGATGAATACCTAACGGAGGAGGATGAATGGTTGCCACTGGAGCATCCATTGAGCTTCCGTGGATTTTTGAATCGCAAGTTTTATGATCTGTTGGATCCGGCGTTGGCTCCGCCGCAGGAGCAGCAGATTTTTCCCGATCCGCGTAATCTCGGGGCGATGCCAGAGCTGATTGCGAGGCGAGGCGGGGTTGATGTTTGTTATGGCGGAATTGGGATGGTGGGGCACATCGCTTTTAACGAGCCGATCCGGATAGGGGCGGGGACGGCCTCGTCCCCGCAACAGAATGCAGGAACTGCAAAAAGCGGGGACAAGGCTGTCCCCGCCCCTTCAATGTGTGTGGAAGAGTTCGCGGCGCTGCCGACGCGAGCGCTCGACCTTACGCCAGAAACGCGCACCATCAATGCTGTGACCGTGGGAGGAGAAATCGGCATCATACCACAGCGCGCGGTAACCGTAGGCATGAAGGAGATTTTAGGAGCGCGGCGGCTGCGGCTTTATTGCAATCGCACCTGGCAAAGCGCGGTGGTGCGCAGGGTGCTTCATGGGCCGGTGACGGCGGAGTGCCCAGCCTCATTGATGAGATTGCATGCGGATGCGTGCGTGACAATGGCGGAGTATGTGGGGGAACCCCCGGAGATCAAGCTGCGGTAAAGGGCTGGTTTTATTGAGCATTGAGCATTGACAAATGCTCAATGCTCAATGCTGTTTTCCCACTCTCCCACTCTACCGCTTTCCCACCCGCTCACTCGTCGCCCGCCAATTTCCTGTAAAGCGTCGCCAAACTCACTCCCAGCGAAATGGCGGCGCGTTCTTTGTCGTCGCCGGCTTCCTGGAGGGCGCGCTTGATGTGGGCTTGCTCCTGCTCGCGCAGGAATGTCTTGAGCGGGACCATAGGTTCAGAAGAGCCAGGCGGTGGTTGCGGGACGCCGGGCTCACCATTCGATGAAGGGTGCAAAGGGTAGATTGCGGTGTCTGAAAGGGCGGGCAGAGTGGCCGGCGTTTGAGCCTCCAGAAGCGCAGACCCGGCAGGCGCGGCGGCAAGGATGGATGGCGGCAGATCGGCGGCCTGGATGATCTCGCCTTCGCAGAGGGTGGCGGCGCGTTCGAGGGCGTTTTCCAGTTCGCGCACGTTGCCGGGCCAATCGTGGGCGCAGAGCAGGTCCATGACCTGGCGCGTGACCTGGTAGGGACGGTTGGAGCGAGGATGGACTTTATCTCGCAGAAAGTGGGCCGTGAGGAGCGGAATGTCCTCACGGCGTTCACGCAAGGGGGGCAGGGGAATGGAAATGACATTGAGCCTGTAATAGAGATCCTCGCGAAAGGTGCCTTCTTTGATTCGCTTTTCGAGAGGCTCATTGGTTGCGGCGAGGACGCGCACGTTGACATAGACCGGCGTGTTATCGCCCACACGGCGCACCTCGCGTTCCTGGAGCACGCGCAGCAGCCGGCTTTGGAGGACCGGCGACATCGAACCGACCTCGTCCAGGAAGATCGTTCCGCCATCGGCCTCCTGGAAAAGGCCTTTCTTATCGTTGATCGCGCCGGTGAAGGCGCCGCGGCGATGGCCGAACAGCTCGGATTCCAGCAGGTTTTCCGGCAAGGCGCTGCAATTGATCGGGACGAATGGAGCAAATTGCCGGCGGCTATTGAAGTGCAGGGCGCGAGCCACCAGTTCCTTGCCCGTGCCGCTTTCGCCCAGGACCAGAATGGTGCTGTCGGTATCCGCCACGCGCTCGACCATTTTGAACACATCCTGCATCTTCGGCGCAGCGCCGATGATTTGGCTAAACTGATACTTTTTCTTAAGCTGCTTTCGGAGGTGAGCCGTTTCGCTGAGCACGGCGTTGTAGGCCAGGGCTCGCTGGACGGATAATTTCAACTCGTCCACTTTGAACGGCTTCTCCAAGTAGTCGAACGCGCCGTTTTTCATGGCCTCCACAGCGGTCTCAATGGAGCCGAAAGCGGTAATGACGATTACCACAGCCGGAGGACTGAGCTCCCGGGCTTTGCGCAGAATCTCCAGGCCGAGCGGACTGGCTTTTGTCCCGGGCTCGAAGTAGAGGTCAGTGATTACGAGATCGGGAGCGGTTGTAGGGAGGGCCTCGGCGGCGGCGTGGTTATTGGTAAAGGGGACGACCTCGTGCCCCTCGGCGCGGAGCAGATCACCGACCATTTGTACCATGGTCAGTTCGTCATCTACCAATAGCACTTTGGCCATAGGCCGAGACTAAGGCAGAGTGGAGTTCACGCGCAAGAGCGGAGTGAGGCCAAAAACCAAACAACAAAAACCAAACACCAGAGAAACCTCAAACTTCAAACATCAAACTTCAAAGAAGCCTCAAGCCTCAAGCTCCAACTACCGGCAGGCGAGGTGGAGTCTTGAAGCTTGGAGTTTGAAGTTTGCCTGAAGCTTGAAGTTTGGTGTTTGAAGTTTCAAATCACGTTTCACGTTTCACGTTTCAGGCATCACACGCCATGTTTGCCCCCTTCCGCCCCTTAGTGTCCCTTGGCGTTAACAATTTCCGGCAGCTTGAAGATGGGCAGGAACATACAGATGACCATTCCGCCAACCACGACGCCCAGGAAAACGATGAGGATGGGCTCGATGAGGGAAGTCAGGCCGGAGAGGGTGGTCTCGATTTCTTCATCGAGAAAGTCGGCGATGCGTTCGAGCATGGCGTCAATTTTGCCGGTTTGCTCGCCGGCGGTCACCATGCGGATGATCATGCTGGGGAAGACCGGGTGCTTGCCGAGAGCTGTGGAGATGCTCTCACCGCGTTCGATGTCATTGGCCGCGGTGCGGATCGCCTTTTCCATGACCGTGTTGCCGACGGTTTGGGAGACGATTTGCAGGACTTCGAGAATGGGAACACCGCTGCGGACCAGGGAGGCCAGAGTGCGAGTGAAGCGCGCCAGGCAGATTTTGTGCGCTATAACCCCGAAGACAGGCAGTTTAATGCGGTAAGCGTCCCAAAGCTGACGACCGTATGGCGTCTTAATAAAGTAGAACCAGCCATAGACCGCGCCGGCGCCGCCCAGAAGCACCAGGACGATGTAGTGCTTGACGAAGTTGCTAAGACTGATGAGGAACTGAGTGGGGCCCGGCAGATCTGCACCGAAGCTCTTGAATATTTCTCCAAAGACCGGAACGACCTTCACGAGCAGGAAAATGGTGATAAGGATGGCCACGATGGTTACCGTGATAGGGTACATGGTGGCGGATTTGACCTTCTTGCGGAGGCGGGCGGCATTTTCCAGATAGACCGCGAGACGTGAAAGGATTTCAGCCAGCAAACCGCCTTTTTCACCGGCTCCGACCATGCAGACGTAGAGCCTGGAGAAGGCCTTGGGATGCTTTTGCAGGGCTTCGGAGAAACTGTCGCCACTTTCCACCCGGGTGCAGATGTCCTTTATAACGTCCCGCATGACCTTATTTGTGGTCTGCTCGGCCAGGGCTTGCAACGATTGCACCATGGCCAATCCGGCATCTATCATGGTGGCCAGTTGCCGGGTAAAAATGACGAGGTCGGCCAACCCTACGCGGCCACCGGCGGTACGGCCTTTTTTGCCTACCTTTTCCTGGATGGAAACGACTAAAAGATTGCGGTTTAAGAGGGCGGCAATAGCGGCCTGTTCGCTGGCGGCTTCAACCACACTTCGAGTTTCCCGGCCCGACGCTGTCTCCCGGGCCACATAAACGTATGAAGGCATGGCAGGTGGGGAAGCAGGGTTTGTTCCAAAACGGACGATTGGAATGATGGAATGATGGAATGGTGGAATGATGGGGAGCCAGGGCAGGATGGGATGACCGAATATTGGAAAAAAGGGGTATAAAGTCGCTGGAAATCGAGTGGTTTTGGCTGAGGATGCAGGGTTCAGGAACCGTAGGGGAACGGCCTTGAATCGGGAGTTACGACGATATTTTGTCCGGCCGGTCGGCCCGGTCTGCCAAATAGGAGTGCCCAAAGGCAGGACAGTCGCCTAAAAAGGCGGTTTTTGACCCCCAAAAATCTTTAAAAAAGGGCTTGTCAGGCCGGGCAGTTCTGTATTCAATGCCCCCAATAGCGCCCTGCTGGCGCTTCAGGCGCAAACCGTTTTTGCCCCTGAACAGATGCATAATTGGAACAAAAAACAGTAACAACAACAACCATCGGAGGAACTATGAAGGTTAATAAATGGACAGCCGGGCTGGCGGCACTGGGGGTCGTGAGCCTGGCATCAATCGCCCAAGCTGAGGAGAAGGCGGCCAACATGGTGCAGACCGCGCTATCGGCCACGACCCTCAGTGGGTATGTGGACACGTCAGCGCAATGGAACTTCGGCACTGGCAACAACGCCCTCCCGCCCTATAAATTCGGCGGGGCAACCAAAGCAGACGGCTTCAATCTGGATGTCGTCCAGATTCGTATTGAAAAGCCCCTGGACGAAGCGGAATGGGCAGCAGGGTATCGGGTGGACCTGTGGGCGGGGCCCGATGCGAACGTCCTGAACACGCAATCTATCCTAAGCAGCGGAAAATCAGACTTTGCGCTGCGGCAGGCCTACGTTGCCTTGCGCATGCCTGTGGGCAACGGGATTGATTGGAAAGTGGGCGTGTTCGACAGCATCATCGGCTACGAATCCGTCGAAGGCCCGAACAATCCCAACTATACCCGGTCTTACGGCCATTCCATCGAACCGCAGACGCATACGGGTGTTTTGGCCAGCTACAGGTTCTGCGACATATTCAGCGCCTCCGTCGGCGTTGCCAATACCACAGGGCCAACGATCAACAATCGCGCCAACGACCCGGTGGCAACCGCATTCAACCCGGATGCGAGCGCCAAGGCCGAATCGTATAAGAGCTACATGGGATCCATCGCTGTCACGGCGCCGGATACCCTGGGCTTCCTGGCAGGATCGACGCTGTACGCCGGCATCGTGAACGGGTTCGACGAGAGCTACGGCGACAATTCGACCAGCTACTACGTCGGCGCTACCGTTGCGACGCCCGTGCAGAACTTGCGAGTGGGAGTATCCTTTGACGACCTGGACGTCCACGGCCCGACCGGATCATTCCGCGGAGGCGAGACGTGGTCAGTGGCGGGTTACGCCTCGTTCAAGGCTACTGAGAAGCTGAGCTTCCATGGCCGCGCGGAGTATCTCAAAGACCGTGGGAACCAGAAGTTCTTCACCGGGGGCATCAGTGATCCGAGCCTCGCGGCGCTGTCTGACGAGACCCTTGCGCTTACGGCTACCGCTCAATACGACCTCTGGAAGAACGTCATCAGCCGCCTTGAACTGCGCTGGGACCATTCGCTTAATGACGAGAATGTGTTCGGCGGCTCGGGGACTTCCGACGGAGCGCCCAATGCACCTAGTGCAGGCAACGCCTGGATGCTGGCGCTGAACGTCATCTACAAGTTCTAAGTTCACTCACTCTGGACACGGTCCGGCCGAGGAGCCGGTCGGACCGGTCCGAGTGTTTTCTTTTGACCAGTTCGGGCAAGAATGGCCGAGCTTTTGTCTGGTTGTGCGGAACTGACGACGCACAAGTTTCTAAGCTGCAACGAGATAGGTACTTGGCAGGTGATTGGCACGGTCCCTGCCTCGCGGTAGAGCTGGTTCCAAAATGCACGAGTGATTTAGTTAGTTCCGGAATGCTCATTTCTTGTCCTGCTTAAGCGCGAAAGAAGTGGAACCACACGTTAAAAACCAAAACCAAAACCAAAAACCAAAAACCAAAGACCTGATCGAACCCCAACCGACCCATGAAATATAATGCTTGGACATTATCCATTGTCAGCGCCGGCCTGATTGGCCTGCCGGCACTAATGCAAGCGGAAGAAAAGCCCAGTTCGGTGATGACTGCGCTATCCGCGACAACCCTCAGCGGTTACGTGGATACCTCCGCCCAATGGAACTTCGGCACCGGCAATCAGAATGTGCCAAACTACGCCTTCGGCGGGCCGACGAAAGCCGACGGCTTCAACTTGAATGTAGTGAAGTTGTCGTTGGAGAAGCCGATTGATCCGGCCGATCACTGGGCAGCCGGATATAAAGTGGACCTGCTCTTTGGGCCGGATGCGAATACCTTTTCGACGCAATCGCCACTCGCGACTGGCAAATCGGACTTTGGTGTCAAGCAGGCCTACGTGGCGTTGCATGCGCCTGTGGGCAACGGACTGGACTTCAAGCTTGGCACCTGGGACACAATTACGGGATACGAAGTCTTCGAATCCATAAACAACCCGAACTTCACGCGGTCGTACGGTTGGGGAGTGGAACCCACAACCCACACCGGTCTGCAGGGCACGTATGTGTTGAACGAGATGCTGTCGGT
>PSRM01000252.1 GCA_003176045.1 Verrucomicrobiota bacterium
CACGGCAATACCAACACCTGCACCTTCACGGTCACGATCAACGACGCTCAGCCGCCGGTGCTCACCTGCCCGACGAACATGAATCTGGTGGCCGATGCCGGCCAGTGCAGCCGCAGTAATGTCACCTTCAGCGTCACGGCCAACGACAACTGCGGCTCCGCCACCGTCATCAGCGTTCCGCCTAGTGGCAGCACCTTCCCTGTCGGTGTGACCACGGTCACCAATATCGCTTTTGATACCCACGGTAACACCAACACCTGCACCTTCACGGTGACGATCAACGACACTCAGCCGCCGGTGCTCACCTGCCCGACGAATATGAATCTGGTGGCCGATGCCGGCCAGTGCAGCCGCAGCAACGTCACCTTCAGCGTTACCGCCAATGACAACTGTGGCTCAGTCAGCGTGATCAGCGTGCCGCCCAGCGGCAGCACCTTCCCGGTCGGCGTGACCATGGTCACCAACATCGCCTTCGACAACCACGGCAACACGAATACCTGCACCTTCACGGTGACCATTCTTTCGAACGGCGCCACACTGGCAGCCACGGGTCCGACAAACCAGTCAGTCTGCCCTGGCAGCACAGTGGTTCTGAGCACGGTCGCAAGCGGGAACGGCCCATTCGCCTACCAGTGGTACAAGGGCGGCGGTCCGTTGCTGGGCGAGACGGCC
Organism: Verrucomicrobiota bacterium; assembly: GCA_003176045.1. Classification (GTDB taxonomy): domain Bacteria; phylum Verrucomicrobiota; class Verrucomicrobiia; order Limisphaerales; family UBA8199; genus PSRM01. Next base: position 673 of record PSRM01000252.1, read on the forward strand.
AGCACGCTCACGCTGACGAATGTCGGCTCCGACGACGCAGCCACCTATAGCGTGATCATCGTCGGCCAATGCGCTTCCGTGACCAACAGCGCAGTGCTCGCTCTTTATGCCAGCGCCAGCGCCACCGGGCCCAATAACCAGACTAATTGCCCCGGCACCACAGCCGTCTTCAGCACATCCGCGGCAGGCACCGGCCCCTTCAGCTTCCAGTGGCTTAAGAACGGAACCAACATCTCCGGCGCTACTTCCAGTAGCCTGACGCTGAGCAGCGTCAGTTCCAATGATGTTGCGATCTATGCCGTAATCGCCACCGGCCATTGTGGCAGCATAACCAATAGCGCCACGCTCACACTCTACGCCAACACCGCGGCCACACCCTTGACGAGCGCCCTCAGAAATCCGGGCGGCAGCGTCACTTTCTCCACCACGGCTTCCGGCACCGGGCCGTTCACTTACTCGTGGACATTCAACGGCAACGTGATCTCGGGCGCTACCTCCAGCACCCTGACCCTCAATAACCTGAGTTCCACGAACGCCGGGACTTACACGGTCCAGGTCACTGGCCACTGCAACTCCGCCAGCCAGAGCGCCACCCTCTCGATTAACGCCCCGCCGACCGTGACGATCCTCAACCCCACCAACGGCTCGGTGTTCCTCACCCCGGCCAGCTTCGACGTGATTGCCGATGCTCGCGCCAACCCGAACCGTCCCAATAGCCTGATCACCAACGTCTCCTTCTTCCTGTTCACAACCAATTTCCTTGGCCAGACGAATATGGCCCCGTATTTCGTGCCGCTGACCAACCTGGCCCCAGGCACTTACACATTCAGCGCCACGGCCACCGACGATCTTGGCCTGACCGGCGTTTCCTCGAATGTGACTGTCACGGTCATCTCGAACGTGCCGCTCACGGTTATCACCGCCATGCACTTTGACCCGCAAAACGGCCTCTTCGAAGAAACCGTGCGCGTCGGCAATCCGAGCGCGGTCACAAACTCAATCCAGGTTCTCGTCACGGGTCTCACGACCAACATGACCCTCTTTAATGCTACGGGCACAAACAACGGCGTCCCCTACGTCCAATCATTCCCGGTGGCCCCCGGTGCGACTGTGGACCTGGTTCTCCAGTATTACGTCCACAACTCCAGCGCCACGCCGAATCCAACCCTCACCGCGCGATTGGTAACGCCGCCCTCCGGTGGTGGCGTCACGTTCGTCGGAACTCCCCAGCACATCAACCGCGGCAAGTTCCTGGCCAACAAGAGTTTCCTTGTTGAATTCGCCTCCGTCACCAACAAGACCTATTACGTGCAAATCAGCACCGATTTCGTCAACTGGTTCACCGTCCAGCCTTCCATTACCGGCAACGGCACATTCATCCAGTTCGTGGACAGCGGCCAGCCCGGCACGCCAGGGCCACCGATGCAATCGGCAGATCGCTTTTACCGCGTCATTTCTGTGCCGTAAACAGCAGTTCATCCCAATAACAAACTATGCGCACAATTTACAGAAGCCCGAAGCCCGAAGCTCGAAGGCCGAAGCCAGGGGGTGCCGGGGTGACGGAGCGCGGCATTTATGCCGCTTCACGCGCCGAACGCACGGAAACACCCGGGTTAGCAAGTCCGTTCATCGCGCTACGGACATTGAAGCGGCATAAATGCCGCGCTCCTGCACGGTGGCGGTATCAAGATGCGCCCCCTTCCATTGCTACGCCGAATCGCCGAGTCAGTAGCCCCTTCGGAATTCGAGCTTCGCACTTGCTTCGGATTTCGGTCCTCGGATTTCGGATTTTGATTGCACTCTGTACCGGCTCTTTCGCCTGTGCCCAAGTCATCCCTCCACCCGAAGCCCCCGACGTCGGCCCCATCGTCACACTCCAGCCGCCTCGAGACGAACTCCTGAATAAAATCGGCCTCAGCTACCAGTTAGGCCTGAACATCTCGGTGGATTTCAGACGACTCGGTGGCCGTTCTCCAGCGGCCATTCCGCTAGTGGGCACAGCCGTCAATCGCAATTACGACGACGGCTACAACCTCATAGACTTTGACCACAACAATCACGGCGGCTACATCGGCACGTGGAATTGGGGCAATTACAGCCCGAACTCAATCCAAAACCAGGAGCTGGTGTTGCAGAACTATGCCTCGCTTGGCAACCTTTCTTCCAACGACCGCACGGATGATCCGCACAATGGTTTTGAACTCAATTACAGCCGACAATTGTACAAGGGCAATGGCTGGCGCGCGGGTGTTCAAGCCGCTTTCGCTTATCAGCGCATCGAGATCACTGACAGCCGCAGCTTTTCGACGACCGCATACCGGACCAATGATTTCTTCCCGCTCAATGGTGTTACGCTCGACAATAAAGCCTACACTAACGACTTCGTAGGACCTGGGCCGGTCATCGCCTCGCAACCCGGCTACTACTATCCTCCGACGCGCACCGTGGACGTCCTGCCAGGCGCCGCGTCCGTCACCGGCCACCGCGAACTGGATGCGAACGTTTTCCTGTTCCGATTCGGCCCATATTTTGAGGTGCCGATTACCGAGAAGCTCTCCGGCATCTTGAGCGGCGGATTGACGATCGGCGTCGGGGACACCGATTTGCGTTTTCGTGAGAATGTGACGATTACCGATCCCGCCTATCTCGTCTCGGGCCAGCCTTTAACTGTTAGCACCTCGCGCGTCGGCTCCGGTTCGCAGGACGATTTCCTCGTCGGCGGTTATGTCGGCGGCAGCCTGTCTTACGCTGTGAGCGAGCGAGTCAGCGTAGTGGCCGGCGCAATGTTTCAAGCCGCCGGCCAGGCCGTCAACGACACCAATCACAAAGAAGCCGTTCTAAAACTGGGCGAATCCATCCTCGTCTCCATCGGCGCCACCTACTCTTTCTAATCACCCGACACCACTTGATACGTGACACCTGACACTTTCACTCCATCACGCAACACTTTCACGTTTCACGTTTCACGCATCACGCTTCATTTCCGCCCCAAACGCAACACGCAAAACACAACACGCAGTACGAAGTACGCCCTCGCTCAACCCATGCCGATTCTAACCTCATAACCATGTAATAGCAGTTCCGATGTACCAGTCCTCATCCGCCTCAGGTTCCTCAGGCACAATTCTCCTCGAACCGCGTCCTGCTGCCCGCAGCGCGACACAAACACCGTTGCGGAAGGCGCCTTCGGCCAACCGCGATTCAATCCGCACGCCCTCCCTGCCAGCCGCCTTACCGGCGTCACCCGGCCTCAGTTCGCGTGCCACTCCGCCGGCAGCGCCTCCGACCTCTCCAGGCAACGGCTCGCACGAAAAGGCCCCTGCCCCCAATCCGATACGCACCATCCGTTTATTGCTCGCAGACGACCACCCGGTTGTTCGCACTGGGCTCCGTTCCTGCCTTTCGGCCCGCGCCAACCTTTCAGTGGTGGGCGAGGCCCAGGACGGCTTCGAAGCCCTGCGCCTGTCCAAAGAATTGTCTCCCGACGTCGTGGTGATGGATCTGGACATGCCGAAAATGGACGGTCTGGCCGCAGCCCAAGCGATCCGCAGAGAGATGCCGCACGTCAAGGTGCTCATCCTCTCCATGCACAGCGATTCCGATTACGTCATGCGCATCGTCCAATGCGGCGCTTCCGGCTACGTGCTAAAGGATGTCCGCCCTGACGAGCTGGCCAAGGCCATCGAAGCCATCCATGGCGGCGGCAGCTACTTCAGTCCCTCCGTCGCCCAGGTTGCTCTCAACCAATTCGTGCGCGGCCGCGACGGCGATGATCCCGATGCTCAGCTCCTGACCAACCGCGAGCGTGATGTTCTGGTGCGCGTTGCCCAGGGCCTGTCGAACAAAGAAATCGCTTCCAGCCTCAACATCGGCGTCCGCACCGTCGAGACCCATCGCGAGCGCATCATGCGCAAGCTCAACGTCCATACCATCGCCGGCCTCACCCGCTTCGCTCTCGCCAAAAAATATATTTCCCTCAACGATACTACTTTGCGCTGAGCCGATGCCTCGCAGGCACGGGCTTTCTCATTGACACCGTGGCTTTAGCCCGGTGAAGAAACGCAGTCAGCCCCGATAAACTGTTTGAACAGTTTATCGCACCTCGGGGCAAGCCGTGGGTACGGCTCATGCCTCTGAGCGCCATTCTCACCGATCCGCCCCACCAACCGGATGGCTACCCTCTTCAGCCTCAGTAAGCTAAACCTGGTGACCAAGCAACACGGACTTTAGCTGACATTGACAGCCCGTGCCGTAGGTCCTACAGTTCTACAGTGAACTCGACAATCGATGCGCCGGTTGACTGGGTTAAGGCCGTCGGGAACCTGCACTTTCCCAGGAAAGCCGACCGTCGCCTCCAGGAACTGATGGACCGCAACAACGAAGGCCAGTTGGAGGAATCCGAGCGGGAAGAATTGGAGGCGTTGGTTGAGTTGAGCGAGCAACTGTCGCTTGTTCGCGGCGAAGCGTTGCAAATCCTCGCCAGGCAGCCTTAATGACGGTTCCAGCAGAGCTTGCTCGTGCAGTTCGGGCTCGCGCTGCTGGCCGATGCCAGTATTGTCTGATGCATGAGAGCCTCCAGGGAGCCAGCTTCCACGTCGAACACGTAATTCCCAGAAGCAAAGGCGGAAGGGACGTCTTGGATAACCTCGTATTGGCTTGCCCCGGCTGTAACCTTCGCAAAACCAGCCGAACTATGGCTATGGATTCGAAGACGGGCGAAAGAGTCCAATTGTTTCATCCTCTTTGTCAGACCTGGCAAGAACACTTCCGACTGAACGGCTTTCAGATCGAAGGATTGACTGATGTGGGCCGAGCGACTGTGGAGGCACTCGACATGAATCACCCGCGCCGTCTTCGCATCCGCGAAGTGGAAGAAAGATTTGGTCTGTATCCGCCCGTTTTCTAAAGAACCGTTCGAAACCGGCTAGGTGTGAGCTTCTCAAAACTAGCGCTCGCCCTGTTGACCGCTTTGCAAGCCGCACTGGCGGGAGCTGCGAGGGAGAATCTGGACGCTTTGGCCGGCCAACCGGCTGACATTGCCTCGAGCGCGTATCTTTATCGGGCTGATCGGGCCCCAGAAAAAAATCCCCCAGAGGCTTGGATCCTCCTGATGCAGTACGCGGGCCTGCCGTTCGAAAAACCCGTGGACACCAATGCGCCGGCGGTCAAGCAAGCGCTTTGCGGATTGTTGTGGGAAGAAGTGCGACCGCTGAGGCGGCTTGAGCTTGCCTGGCCGCCAAATGCTGCGAATCAACCCGCCCCTGATGCGCTGGTTGTAAGCTGGTTCGATGCCCAGGACGACAATGCGCACACGTGGTGGAACCCGCGCACGCTGAAAGAAGCCGGCCCACCGGAAGTCAGCGCCGATGGCCGAACGTATGTCTATCCGATTCCAGGCGACACATGGGGCGTCGTGGCATCGGTGCGCGGGTCAACCAACGCCTCGGCGTTTGCCGTGCCCACGCTGCGCGCTTTGGTTCCCGACCGATGGAAGCAGATGGAGGTCGAGATCGAGTGGGGATACGAGAAGGCACGTGCAGCCTTGGCTTACGACGGTCGTTTGGAAGCCTATGATGGCCGTATCTCTGATCTCCGGTCACTGACAGGCGATATCGGTACCACCATCACCGGTCCGGCGGCCTGGCGCTCTGATGGCCAAACCGGCCAGACCCCAACGGAGAAAGCCACTCGGAGGCGGGGTGTGCGGTTTCGCTTGCTATCCATGGGCGACTCTCGATGGCGGCGCGTTTGGCCGTATCATGCGCGACCGGAGGACGTCGCGCGGACCATCGTCACGGTTTGGACAGGGTCCGGCAGTTTCTCATTCCTGGCCGCCGATCTGGAACACGGACCGATTCTGGCGCCGGAGTACGGTTTCTTCGTCCGAACGACTACCCGGCAACAAAGGTCAGCAGCCGTTCCTGCAGACATGCCACCGCCGCAAAAGGATCTGCTCGCGACCAAAGTGGATGTCATCCCAGGCGTGCCGCTGATGCGCGGCTGGGCCACCGGTGAAATCCCGTGGTTTGGTTCCAATCCCACCAGCGAACAAGGTCTCGCCGGCAATCTGCGTATCCCGCCTCGAAGCGTAGCAATGCATCCGCTGCCCGATCGCGATGTGGGAGTGGGTTGGCGCAGCCCTGTCAAGGGACCGGTCCGCGTCAAAGCGAGTGTCGCGATGGCCGATGCGAAGGGAGGCAATGGCATCGAATGGACCCTCGCGCGCGACACCAAAGACCGCCGATTCATTCTCAGACGCGGCGCGATTGGTCCGGGCGGTTCGCAAAATATCCCCGCGGAGTCCGCTGCCGCCAAACCGCTGGTGACAAACGTGGAGCCCGGCGACATGGTCTCGCTCATTGTCGGCGCGAAGGAGGGCAATCACATATGCGATACGACCGTGGTCGAATTATCACTCGCCGAAGTTCGGATTGGCGGGAGTACCTGGGAACTGACTAAAGAAGTCATGGATACCGTCCTGGCGGGCAATCCACATGCGGACGCAGCCGGCCATCCGGCGGTGTGGCACTTCTACTCCGAGCCGTGCATCGTTTGGCCACAGCCCTCGCAACCGCCCTTTGTCCAGAGTTCTGAGGCAAAAACCGCGCGCGACTATGTGCACGAACTCGGAGCGAGACGCCTGGCCACCATCCGGGAACAAACCCGCGCCCACAGCGAGCAGACGTGGGCTGGCGCAGTGACGGCAATGTGCGGAACAAATCTGCCGCCCCACCCGCAGCCGGCGTTTGTGCCGCCGATGCAAGTTGATCTGCCCGACAAAAGACTCACAGCTCAATGGAACCTCGGAGCGTGGCATTTGCTGCGGCATTCGGTGACCAACGCCGAGGGCCACTGGCGTTTCAATGACTTTCCCTTTGGCGTTCTCGCGTCGGAAACCTACATGATCCTGCGCGCTCTGGATCTCCAGGGCAACCATCGCGAGGCGGCGGACGGACTGGACCAATGGCTGAGCCTTCCCATGCAACCCGGGCCGGTGAAAGGCACCCATGAATGGTCCAAACCAGACCGGCCGCTCGGCCATTTTTCCGACGGCAGCGGTTGTCTGACCCATGCCGCGGGACCGGATGGCGCCGGCGGACACATGGACGCCGTTCACTGCATGGGACCGGGGGCAATCATGTTCGCGCTGGCCGAGCATTATCGTCTGACCGGCGATATCGAATGGCTCAAGTTCAATGCGTCGCGCATGCAAGCAAACGCGGAATGGATTCTGCGCCAGCGCCGTTTGCTCGTGGGGAATCTGCCGGGCGGAGATCGGCTGTGGTCCAGAGGTCTTCAGCCCGCGCAGGTCGTCACGCCCGACAGCCTGCGCATGCACATGCAGTTTTACGAAACGGAGGCCTACTATTGGCTGGCGGTCAAAGCCATGGCCGAGATGCTGCGCCGGATTGACCCGCCGGAAGCTGCCCGCCTCGAACAGGAAGCGGAGTCTTACCGAAAGGATTTGGTGGCGGCCCTAGATCGTTCGATTGCGCTCACGCCTGTGGTGCAAGTCCGCGATGGCACTTACCACTCCTTCATCCCCTTCGCGCCGTACGTGCGCGGGTTTGCGTCCGGAGCCTGGGGTTGGCGCCGGTGCCAGGGCCACATCGGCGCGATCTATTGGGACACCGTCCAGTCTGCCGATCCGGTAATCAGTCCCGCGGGAATTCTTTCACCGACCGACCCAAGAGTGCAGGGACACCTGGATGTGTTGGAGGATCGGCTGCTGCTGGAAAATGAAAAGGTCGCGGCGCGAACGCGGGAATTCAATGCTGCCACCGATTGGTTCGCTCACGCGAGTTGGCAATATCAGTGCGGCCTGGAGCGCCACGCCAATATTCATTTGGCGGCCAGCGATGCTCCTAACTTCATCCGCTCGATGTTGAATCAATACGCCGTGGACATCATGCCGGGCGAATACACTTTTCGCGAACACACCACGGGCGGTCCCCCCGACAAAGTGTTTGAGGAGGCCTGCTTTCTGGAACGGCTGCGGATGATGTTGATCATGGAAGAGGGCGATCGGCTCTGGCTGGCGCGGGCCACGCCCCGCAAATGGCTCGAACAAGGAGAACGGATCGCAGTCAAAAACGCGCCGACGCATTTCGGAATGGCCGGTTATGAAATTGTTTCCGATACAGGCCATAGCCGGATTGAGGCCACGTTGGAGTTTCCGCTGCGAACCCTACCTCGAGAAGTGTTGCTGGTCCTGCGTCATCCGGCGTCAGCCGCGATCGCGCGCGTCCAGGTTAATGGAAATGCATGGCGCGATTTCGATGCGGCCAACGGTTTCATCCGGCTGCATGGCCTCGCCGGAACTGCCCGGATCCAGGCGATTTATGGGCGATAGCCAGAGTATTCGCCTCCAGGCAGCCCTAAACTTCGTCGAGAGCTTAATCGAGAACTTAGTCGAAAACCGCCGACAAAGTTCGCGACAAAGTTCGCGACAAAGTTTCCCCTGACCCCGCACCTGACACCTGATACGTGACACCTGACACTTCACATCTCAGGCATTTGCCCCATTGGCTCGAGCGGCTCCAGGTCTTAGGTACAGACAGGAGGAATTCCATGTTCGATCATCGCGTCAAGTTGTTCAAATTAATGGGTTTCCAGGTCTCGCTGGATGCGAGTTGGCTGATTATCGCCGTTCTGGTTGCCTGGAGTTTGGCCCGAGGCGTTTTCCCGGCGTTCGTGAGCGGGCTGTCGCCCGGGACGTATTGGTGGATGGCCGCTGCGGGCGCGGCCGGGTTATTCCTTTCGATTGTGCTGCACGAGTTCGGCCATTCGATCGTGGCCAGGAGTCAGGGTATCCCGATGACCGGAATCACGCTTTTTGTTTTCGGCGGCGTGGCCGAGATGGGCGGCGAACCGCCCAGCGCGACAGCCGAATTCCTGATGGCTATGGCAGGGCCGATTACCAGTTTCATTCTCGCCGGAGTGTCTTATGGGATTCGCAAGTTAAGTGATGCGATGGGTGGCCCAATTGAAGTAACCGCGATTTTTGCCTACCTCGCCTGGATCAATGCCGCCCTCGCCATCTTTAATCTTGTCCCGGCGTTCCCCCTCGACGGTGGCCGTGTGCTGCGCTCGATTTTGTGGGCCGCCAGAAAAAACCTGCTTTGGGCCACGCGAGCGGCCGCGGCCATTGGCACGGGCTTCGCTTGTCTTCTCATGGCTGCTGGTGTGGCCAGCTTTTTCTTTGGCAACTTTATCACGGGGATATGGTGGTTTGTGTTGGGCATGTTCATTCGTGGCGCCTCCCGCAGGTCTCTTCAGCAAGTCCTGGTGCGCCATGCCTTGCTGGGCGAACCCGTGGCCAAATTCATGGACAGTCACCCCGTCACCGTGCCTGCTTCCACTTCGATCAAGGACGTTGTCGAGCGGTTTGTATATCGCTATCCATTTCGCACCTTCCCCGTCGTAGATGACGGACACCTCCTCGGGTGCATTAATTTGAATCAATTGAAGCAAGTGCCGCCCTCCGAATGGGAAGCGCGCACGGCTGGGAATCTCGCCGTCCCGTGTTCCAATGGAACCACCATCGCGCCGGATGCGGATGCCGCCAACGCACTTTCCACCATGAGTCGCGGCCAGAGTGGCCGATTGCTGGTAGTCGAGCGCGATCGCCTGGTAGGCGTCGTCGCCCTGAAGGACCTCCTCAATTTCCTCACCCGCAGAATGGAACTCGAAGGCGCTTAGGAGCCGCGGACGGCCTCGTCCGCGGAAGGGAGCGCGGCATTTATGCCGCTTCACCTTACGAAGTTGCTAAATCCCAGGATATTTGATCGTTCCTTTCGCGAAGAACGTTGAAACGGCCTACAGGCCGCGCTCCTGTAGGGGACGACGTAAGGAGTCCCTGTTTAGCGGCAGGTCCGTGAGAAGGTGGACTCCTTAAGTCGTCACCTACAGTGTGTCCTCTTGCATTTCTCCCATTCTGAGCCATATTCTCTATTGGTGTGGCCTGACTCCTTTGTGAACGATTACTCGCCCATTTTGCTCGCCGAGGACGACGAAGACGACATTTTCATGATGCGCAGGGCGCTGCGCCAGGCCGGTATCGCCAATCCGCTTCAAATCGTCCGAAACGGGCAGGAGGCCATCTGGTATCTCAAAGGCGAAGGCATGTATGCCGATCGCAGAACCTATCCCTGGCCCTGCCTTCTGATGCTGGATCTGCGGATGCCGCTCATGGACGGTTTCGACGTTCTCGCCTGGCTCCAGCGCCGCCGCCGGCCAAAAGATCTGATGGTAGTTATTCTCAGCTCATCTGAACACGAAACGGATGTCCTCCGCGTCTCCGAACTAGGTGCAGACGCCTATTATGCCAAGCCTCAGGCGTTCGATGACCTCGTCGCCCTTGGGAGTCAGCTACGAGACCGCCTCGATAAACTTCCCGCTGTCCCTCCCTGGCTCGCTCCTCCCGGCCAGGAAGCCCGTCTCTAGCTTTTTCGTGCTCGTTCTCGTCCTCGTCCTCGAAAGCCAGATTCATCTCGTCTCCCCGAATTGCCGTTTTTCCGTTTTTCCGTTTTAACCATTTAACTCATTTAACTGATTTAACGCTCTTAACTTCCCGGCAGTTTTTGGTTTCCCGCCAAGCCATTGTGCGGCATTGTTCTTGAATGGGAAAACGACGTGAGGCGCGCGAACGCGCGGTTCAATTTTTATTCCAGAACGATCTGAATCCGCCTTCCGACCTCGATGCGGCCCTGAATCAATTCTGGGAAACCCAACGCGCCGCTGCAGTTGCGGAGGAAAAGGGCGTGGCCACCTGGGGCCAGCCAGTGCATGTGCCGCCGCCGAGTGCCGACGAGGAGGAAGTCCGGGGCTTCGCCGATCCTCTCATCCGAGGCGCGGTCGAGCACCGCGACGAAGCCGACGACGTGATCAAGAGGCACGCCAAAAACTGGGAACTACACCGCATCGCCGCGGTGGACCGTAATATACTGCGCCTGGCGATTTACGAGATGCTCCATCGCGACGATATTCCTCCCGTCGTGAGCATCAACGAAGCCGTGGACATAGCTAAGAAGTTCTCCACTCAAGACAGCGGCAAATTTGTCAACGGCATTCTGGATAAAGTTAAGGGGGAACTGATGCGGCCGGCAAGATGAGTCTAAAGTCCAAAGTCCAATGTGCAAAGTCAATTAGTCAGTAGTCCGTAGTCCATTAGTCCGTAGTCCGTAATCAGTAGAACCGCGAATGAACGCGAATAAACGCGAATAAGCCACTTGCATCCAGTATCCAGTATCTAGCATCCAGCACCCCACTTTCACGTTTCACGTTTCACGTTTCACGTTTCACTCTCCCATGTTCGCCGACCTCCATCTTCATTCGCGCTTTTCGGACGGGACATGGCAGCCCGAAGAACTGGCGCAACAGGCGCGTAAGCACGGCCTGGCGGCGATATCCCTGACAGATCACGACACTGTCGAGGGCTGTCCGGCCGCGGCTAAGGCGTGCGAAGCATTGGGCGTCGAATTTATTCCGGGCACCGAGCTAACCGCCGAGCAGCGGGGGAACGAAATCCATATTTTGGCTTACTGCCTGGATATCCAGGACGCAAGGCTGCTTTCGGAGATGCGCAAATTTCAAAGCGTCCGTCAAAACCGCGTCCGCGAGATAGTCGCTCGGCTCAATGAACTACGTGTGCCGTTGAAAGCTGAAGCTGTCTTCGCCCTTGCCAACTGCCAGGCTCCGGGCAGGCCGCACGTCGCCCGCGCGTTGGTCCAGGCCGGCCTCTGTGGGAGTTTGGACGAGGCCTTTGAACGGTTCCTCAAGAAAAACCGCCCTGCATTCGTCCCTAAATTCAAAATGTCCGCCGCTGATGCCATCGCGCTCATTCATCATGCAGGCGGCGTGGCGGTTATGGCGCATCCCGGCCTCAATCGCTCAGACGAAGTCATCCCATCTATGGTCGAAGCGGGTCTGGACGGCATCGAGTGTTTCCATACAAAACATTCAACGGTCACCGCCGAGCACTACCTCCAAATAGCTGACCGATTCCGGCTGCTTGTCACTGGTGGCTCCGATTGCCACGGCATCAGCAAGGGCGTCCCGCTTATTGGGACGGTGAAAATCCCATACCAGCACGTCAAAAAGCTGAAAGAACGGGCCGAGAAGCGAAATGCCGAAACCCGAAATCCGAAGTCCGAAGCCCGAACCTGACCGAATGCTTTCACGTTTCACGTTTCACTTTTCACGGTTCATGGCTGGTTTGAAACCACTTCTTTTTTCGCGTCATTTCGCGTATTTCGCGGGCAACAAACGCGTTTTCTAACTTGAACCTCTTTTCAAAATTCAAAGCCGGCCTGCAAAAGACCCACAACCGGCTCGCGCACGAAATCAAACGCATCGTCACTCGCTCCCCGAAGCTTGGAACCGAAGCGCTGGAAGAATTGGAGGCGGCCTTGATCGCAGCCGATCTCGGCATGGCGATGACAAATCAAATTGTTGGCGCCGCGAAACGCGCGTACGAGACACAGGGAAGTTCCGGGTTGGATGTCTTCGGCGTTGCCCATCGCGAAGTCGAAAATGCTCTCTTATCAGGCCAGACGGGTCTCAACCAGGCACCCCAACCACCTACTGTCGTCTCCATCGTCGGCGTCAACGGCACCGGCAAAACAACGACCGCGGCCAAACTGGCTCATTTGGTCCAATCCCGCGGCCACCGAGCTCTCCTGGCTGCCTGCGACACTTTCCGCGCAGCCGCTATCGAGCAGATAAAACTCTGGGGCCAGCGCCTGGGCGTCGAAGTCATCGCGGGCGCCTACGGCGCCGATGCCGCCGCCGTCGCGCACGACGCTGTGGCCGCAGCGCAGGCGCGCAAGGCCGATTACCTCTTCGTGGACACCGCGGGACGCTTGCACACCAAGCACAATCTGATGCAGGAACTGCAAAAGCTCCACCGCGTCATGGCCCGGCAAACTCCCGGCGCGCCACACGAGGTGCTGCTGGTGCTGGACGCCACCACCGGCATGAACGCCTTGAACCAGGCCCGCGAATTCAACAAAGCTGTGCCTCTAAGCGGGCTCATCGTCACCAAGTTGGATGGAACGAGCAAAGGCGGCATGGTCGTCGCTATTCAAAAAGAACTCGGCCTGCCCATCAAATTCATCGGGTTGGGCGAGCAAGCCGATGATCTGCAGCCTTTCGACGCGAAGCAGTTTTCGGAGGCGCTGTTTAAGGAGTGAGCCCTCAGGAGCGCGGACACTCTTGTAGGGGACGACGTGAGGAGTCCCTTGCTGGCGGGGCGCTCGCAAAGAAGACTCCTCACGTCGTCCCCTACAAGCCGGCGCCGATTCAAACGGTTAGGAGCGCGGACAGCCTTGTCCGCGCCGAAGATACTGTTCGTTGCAAAAAACGCGCGGACAAGCTGTCCGCGCTCCGTTTGGGTCCTTCTTGCCCCGTGGCCGTATGCGATTACAATGGACCCATCGAAATCACAATCCGACAAGCTCGCCCGTCTGATGCGACGGTCATCGCCGAGTTCAACAAACGATTGGCTCTCGAAACAGAAGACCTTGAGCTCGAACCCAATTGCATAGAACCAGGTGTTGCCGCCGTTCTTCGAGACCCTGCCAAAGGCGTCTATTATGTTGCCGAGCGCAATGGGCAAGTAGTTGGGCAAGTGATGATCACTTACGAATGGAGCGATTGGCGCAATGGGAACCTTTGGTGGATTCAGAGCGTGTATGTTGATGAGAAGCACCGCCGGCTGGGTATCTTCAGCCGCCTTTTTGAGCATCTGCGCACGCTCGCGGCGCAAAGTGCGGATGCAGTGGGCTTGCGCCTTTATATGCAGGAAAATAATGCGCGCGCGCGCCAGTCGTATGAGCGGTTGGGAATGAAGAGGACAGGTTATGAGGTTTTTGAACTCGATGTGCAGCGTGAATCGTGAAACGTGAAACGTGAAAAGCCAGGTTTGGCCCTACAGAAAGAAATTTTAACCACGGATAAACAAGGATGAACACGGATGGGAACACCAGAACGAGACGGACCGAAAATGAACTCATTTAACTTATTTAACCCATTTAACCTATTTAACTCGGTTGGTCTAGCCGCGTGCCTCCTCGCCAGCGCCGCGCTATCAGCCCAGGCGCAGACTGCGCCCCCCGCCCGCCAGCTTGTTATAGGCCGCGTTGACCAGGAGTATCCCAGCCTGTTCGAGCTCTATAAACATTTGCACTCCCATCCGGAACTCTCTTTCCAGGAGAAGGAAACCTCAGCGCGATTGGCCGAGGAACTGCGAAAGGCAGGGTGCGAAGTAACCACCGGCGTCGGCAAATATGGAGTGGTGGCGATCCTTCGGAACGGCCAGGGGCCAACAGTGTTGGTCCGGACCGATTTGGATGGGTTGCCGGTCAACGAGCAGACAGGTTTGCCTTACGCGAGCACTGTGACCACCAAAAACGCCCGCGGCGATGAAGTCCACGTCATGCACGCCTGCGGGCACGACGTGCACATCACCTGCCTGGTTGGCGTCGCGCGAGTGCTCTCCCAGCTCAAGGACCAGTGGCACGGGACCGCCGTATTGATCGGCCAGCCGGCGGAAGAGGCCGTCGGCGGCGCTCGCATCATGCTGGCGGACGGCTTATACACGCGGTTCCCGCGCCCTGACTTTTGCCTGGCGCTGCACGACAGCGCCGAGTTTGCCGCCGGCACGGTGGACTACACGCCCGGTTTCGCCTGCGCCAACGTGGATTCGGTGGATATCACCGTTAAAGGAGTGGGCGGCCATGGCGCTTATCCGCACAAAACAAAGGACCCGATTGTTCTGGCGGCTCGCATCGTTCTCGCGCTGCAAACTATTGTCAGCCGCGAAGTTCAACCCGGTGAGCCCGCGGTTGTCACTGTGGGCTCCATCCACGGCGGCACCAAGCACAACATCATCCCCGATGAAGTGCGCCTGCAACTGACCGTTCGCTCGTATACCGACGAAGTACGTCATCAGGTGCTTGAGGCCATCAAGCGTATCACGCGGGCCGAGGCCATTGCCGCCGGCCTGCCCGAGGACCGTCTGCCGGAAGTAAAGCTGGATGACGACGTTACGCCAGCGCAGTACAACGATCCCGCCCTGACCGAAAGGATCGTCGGTGTTTTCAAGGCCTGGTTCGGCGAAGCCAATCTCAAGCTGCGCAAGCCTTCGATGGGCGGCGAAGATTTTTCCGAGTTTGGCCGTGTGCCGCCAAAAATCCCCTGCTTCATGTTCGACATTGGTGGCGTGGCCCCCGAAGCCATCAAAGAAAGCGAACGCACCGGCAAAGTGCTCCCTTCCCTCCACTCCTCCCTCTGGGCCCCCGTCCCCGAACCCACCATCAAAACCGGCGTGACCGCCATGACCGCTGCGGTGCTGGAGTTGATGGGACCAGCCAAATGAAGGCGGAACTGGAAACGGGGCCAGTGACTCCCAAACTGATTCATGGATCAAATAGAACGTTTTCGCGGCTGCTTGCTCGGCCTCGCAGTAGGAGATGCGGTAGGCACCACGCTCGAATTCAAGCGGCCGGGAACGTTCGAGCCGATCACGGACATGGTTGGCGGCGGACCTTTTGGGCTCAAGCCAGGGCAGTGGACAGACGACACTTCGATGGCCCTGTGCCTGGCTGCGAGCCTGGTTGAAAAGCTTGGCTTCGATCCGTTAGATCAAATGGAGCGATACTGCCGGTGGTGGCGGGAGGGGTATATGTCCTCGACAGGCCGTTGCTTCGATATCGGAATCACCACTCGAAGCGCCTTATCGAAGTTCCAGGCAACAGGAAATCCGTTTGCCGGTCCAACTGATCCGAGCACAGCGGGCAATGGGTCGTTGATGAGGCTGGCTCCAGTGCCGTTGTTTTTTGCGAAGCAGCCGGAGGAGGCCATCGAGCGCTCGGGTGAAAGTTCCCGGACCACGCACGGTGCGCAAACTGCGATTGATTCGTGCCGATATTTTGGAGGGTTGTTGGTCGGCGCGGTCAATGGCGTGGATAAGGAGAAGCTCCTCTCTTCGCGATATGCGCCGATTTCAGATTATTGGGCGCTTCACAAACTCCATCCGGCTGTTGATTCGGTGGCCGCCGGGTCATACAAAACCAAAAAGCCGCCGGAGATTCGCGGGACGGGTTATGTGGTCGAGAGTATGGAGGCCGCGTTGTGGGCGTTCCACAATTCAACCTCGTTTCGCGAGGGATTGCTTATGGCCGTTAACCTCGGTGATGACGCGGACACGACCGGTGCGATTTATGGGCAATTGGCTGGCGCCTACTATGGAATAGGTGGCATTCCTGAGGATTGGCGGAACAAGGTGTGCAAGGCTGAATTGATTTTGGATCTCGCTGAGTGCCTTTGCATCGCGTAGCGATGGATCGAAAGTAGCCGTGCGGCTTTAGCCCGCGGGAAACCGGCCACAAAGAAGGATCGCGTCGCGGAGCGACGCCTGAGAGGCGGCAGGGGCGAGCGGTTTCGATTCATGCGTCGTTCCGCGACGCTCTGACATCGCAGATGCTTCCCCGTGGGTTAAAGCGCCACGGCTACTCTCGCCCATGGTCGCACGTGAAATAAGGCCCGTCAGGGACGGCAGAACCAATTTCTCTGTCGTCCCTACGGGACTTATGCTATTCAAGCGCTCCTACCCAGCGTTGAAACGCTGGGCTATTGTCTGTCGTCCCTCCGGGACTGAGTGAGTCATGAAGAGGATCAGGCAATTGGCCTGACAATTTGACTGATGAAGAAAATGTTCACCAGTGCGCTGTGGCTGCTTGTCGCAGTGGCCGGCGCGTGGGCTTATGTGACTCTGGCGTTCAGGCATGGGGAACATCTGAATTCGGTTTTTATCCTGATCGCGGCGCTTTGCAGTTATGCGATTGGGTACCGCTTCTACTCGAAGTGGATCGCGGCGCGGGCACTGATGCTGGATGACCGTCGGGCCACGCCGTGCGAGGCCCATGATGATGGAAAGGATTTTGTCAGGACCAATAAGTGGATCGTGTTTGGTCATCATTTCGCGGCGATCAGCGGTCCAGGGCCGCTGGTGGGGCCGGTTCTGGCGGCGCAGTTCGGTTACCTGCCAGGGACGATTTGGATTCTAATTGGGGTGACGTTGGGCGGGGCGGTGCAGGATTTTGTCGTGCTCTTCGCCTCGATGCGGCGCAATGGCAAATCGCTGGGACAAATGGTGAAGGAGGAGTTGAATACGGTGGCCGGGACAATGGCGGTAATAGCGGTTTTGGCGATTCTTGTAATCCTCCTGGCGGTTCTGGGATTGGTCGTGGTGAAGGCACTGGCAGAAAGTCCCTGGGGCGTATTTACGGTCGGAGCCACGGTTCCGATTGCGATTCTGATGGGCTTTTATATGCGATTTGTTCGGGTCGGGAAGGTGCTCGAGGCGTCCGCAATGGGTGTGGTCCTGCTTCTGCTGGGCGTGTGGGGCGGAAAGGCTGTGCACAGCAATGCCGCGCTGGCGCATTGGTTCAGCGTGGATGCCATCAATCTCGCCTGGATCATTATTCTTTACGGGCTTGCGGCGAGCGTGCTGCCCGTCTGGCTTTTGCTGGCGCCACGGGATTATCTCAGCACTTTCATGAAACTGGGGACGATCTTCGCCCTGGCGCTTGGTATCTTTTGTGTGCTCCCGATTCTACAGATGCCGGCCGTGAGCCAGTTTGTAAACGGGACCGGCCCTGTAGTAGCGGGGAAGGTGTTCCCATTCTGTTTTATTACGATCGCCTGTGGAGCGATTTCGGGCTTTCACACACTCATCGCCAGCGGCACCACGCCCAAGCTTATCACCCGTGAATCTTACGCCCGTCCGATTGGATACGGGGCTATGTGCCTGGAGTCCCTGGTGGCGATCATGGCGCTGATCGCCGCTTGCACCCTGGACCCAGGTGTTTATCTGAGCATGAACATCAAAGGAGATCCGGCTGCAACCGTAGCCACCGTCAATTCGCTTCACTTCTCCGTCACAACGGACCAGATGACGGAATTGGCCAATAAAATCGGGGAAAAAACTTTGTTTGGGCGCACGGGCGGCGCCACGACGCTTGCAGTCGGGATGGCGCAGATATTTTCACACATCGTGGGAGAGCGTTGGATAGGGTTGTGGTATCACTTCGCTATCATGTTCGAGGCCTTGTTCATTTTGACGACCCTCGATGCCGGAACGCGCGTCGGGCGCTATTTGCTACAGGATGCTCTTGGCAACATCTGGCGTCCGCTCGGGGAGACCAGGAGGATGGGTCCGAACCTGCTAGCCAGCGCGCTTATGGTCGGCGCCTGGGGTTGGTTCCTGATCCAGGGCGTACTGGACGAGAACGGGGGCATCAACTCGCTCTGGCCGCTTTTCGGCATCGCGAATCAAATGCTCGCGGGGATTGCGCTGTGTCTGGTTACGACGATTTTGCTGAAGATGGGGTTGAGGGAAGTGTCAGGTGTCAAGTGTCAAGTGTCAGGTGAAGAGTACAAGAGTCAGGGTTCAGGGTTCAGGGTTCAGGGTGCCGCTTCGGAGCCCGCTGGTGCTCGCTCAGCCACTTTCCCGCTTTCCCACTCACCCAATCCTCGCGGGCCTGCATTGGCGCTTGTAACGCTTGTCCCCCTGGGTTGGCTGCTTGCCGTGACGATGACTGCGGGGGTGCAGAAAATTTGGCACTCGGATCCTCGAATAGGATTTTTTGCGCGGGCCTCCGCACTAAGAGCCGCGCAGCCCGCACTGAAACAAGCCGTGGCTCTCGCGAAAACGGCTGGTGATATGGCAGGCTTGAAAGACGCGCAGAAAGGGCTGCGCGCCAATGCTATGCAAAGGTTCAATAACCTTCTGGACGCTGGCGTGGCCGCCACCTTTCTCATATTAATGGGAGCCATAGTTCTGCTGAGCGCGCGCGAGTGGGTGCTATTGCTGGCACGGCGCAAGTTAGCCGTGCTGCGCGAGAACGAGCCGGTTTGGCTGCCCCATTACGCACTGGCTGCTGAAAGACCGCTGCGTGTGGCCAGTCTTATGGCGCTTGGATTAGCGTTGTTCAAGGAACTATCTGGCGAGACCGAGTTTGAGCGAGCCAAAGAGGCCGCTGCGATATGCGAACATAAACCAGGCGAGCGACCAACAAACGCGCAAGTTTACAGAACTGTCACAGACGAGCGCTTCAACGGAATACGGCGTTGCTGCTAATTTACCTGCGCGCGTGTTCACGTTTCACGTTTCACGTTTTACGTATCACGTTTCACGGCACAGATTAAGATTTAGAGAAAGATTAAGATTAAGAAAAGATGCAGCGCATAGGCCTATTTGGCGGCTCCTTCGACCCTGTGCACCTGGGCCATTTGCTGGTGGCGCAGGCGGCGCTCGAAGAGTTGGAGTTGGAGCGACTGTTTTTTATTCCGGCTGCCCAGTCCCCATTCAAGCCCGAGCGCAAGCCGGCGCCGGCAGATCAGCGCCTGCGGTTGTTGCGCCTGGCGTTGTTGGGCCAGACATGGTGCGAGATTGATGAGCAGGAGATCCGGCGCGGCGGGGTTTCCTATACGATTGATACAGCGCGAGTTTATGCGCAGCGCTTTCCGGGGGCACGGTTATTCTATCTAATCGGCACGGACAACGTTCGAGACCTGCCCAAGTGGCGGGAATCGCAAGAATTGGCGCGCTCGCTGGAATTCGTGGTAATCCCGCGTCCTGGCGAATTCCAAGTCGAGTTTCCCGCGCCTTTCCGGGGCCGGAGTTTGGCGGGTTTTCCATTTGGGGTGTCCTCATCTCAAATTCGCGCGCGATTGAAGGCCGGCCTCCCTGTGGCTAACCTTGTGCCTGATGCAGTTGCGGAAGCGATTAAAAATGAGAGGCTATACGCATAAAGTTGCGGAGCGCCGAACTCTGTTTCGGCCTGAGCAAATAGGTGCCCGCTCAATCGCGCCGAAATGGAATTCGGCGCTCCGTTGCCGCGGCGCCACCGCCCCTGCCTTCGCTCGATCTGTGCGATTGTGCTTTATCTTTCATTAAACATCGATTAAAGTTGACTTAGATGGATTCGAGAAAACTGGCCTTGCTCTGCCGGGAATTGGCAGACAACAAAAAGGCGGAGGACATTGCTATCCTGGACGTGCGGGAACTTTCGTCAGTGACCGACTATTTTGTGATCGCCTCGGGCACCAGCGAGCCGCATTTGCGGGCCATCGTGGACGAGATCACGGACAAACTGCGGGACGAGCACGACGTGCGGCCCAAAGCGATTGATGGCACATTACAGGCGGCCTGGGTGGTTCTGGACTACTTCGACGTGATTGTCCACGTCATGCGCCAGGATGTGCGCGAGCGTTATGATCTGGAAACGTTGTGGGGCGACGCACCCAGACTCAAGCCTCGGCAAAGGAGAACCAGGACTCCGTCGCGCAAAGCCTGAGAAAAAAGCAGCCTCGTTACCACGTGGAACGCGGTGAACCTCGGCCTCCTACAGATGCTTGCGCGGACGGGGCGTCCGCAAGGCCAAGGTTACTCGCTTTTGGGCGGTGTTTCGCCTGAAGCCTTTACCATGTCGTCCAGAATTTTCCTGAAATCTTCCAGGCCAGGCGCAGGAATAATGATGGTGTCACGTCGTCCACCAACATCTTCGGTAATTCGCAGAAAACGGCCGCGGGGATTCTCTTTTAGCGCGAACAGGAACGTTTTTCGTTCAATTTGAACCTTGTCAGTCTTAAGGGTCTCCTCATTCATCGGTTGACGAGGAGGCCCGTACGAACGGCCACCGTAGGGTGATTGTCGGTCATTCATCATCATACACTAAAACCACTGGGTGCCCTGAAGGAGGCCCCTTGGGTATAAACATGGCCTATTTTCGTTTTTTGTCAATTCAGTAATTACCGCATTTTTGATGCGGTAAGGCCAACAAATACTCAATCGCCCGCCAACTTGCAATTACAAAATATTCGCCGCCAATTCCGCCAATTCCGAACGCTCGCCCTTCTGAAACTCAATGTGCGCGGCAACGCTCTGGGAACGGAAACGACTGACGACATAATTGAACCCGTTGGAAGATGAATCCACGTACGGATTATCAATCTGGTATGGGTCCCCCGTAAAAACAATCTTAGTGCCGTGGCCGACGCGGGTGATGATGGTCTTAGCTTCCAGTGGGGTGAGATTCTGCGCCTCGTCAATGACCATGAACTGGTTGGCGATACTCCTCCCGCGAATGTAGCTGAGGGCTTCGACCACAATACTGCCCGAGCGCATCAGGTCGCCGCTGCGCCGATGTTCGTGGCCCATGTTCAAGTCGCCCAGCATTTCGAGCGCGTCGTGGATCGGCTGCATCCACGGCGCCAGTTTTTCTTCGAGAGAGCCGGGCAGAAACCCGAGTTCTTTACCCATGGAAATCGTCGGCCTCGCCACGACCAGGCGGCGGAATTCGCGGTCTGTGACGGTGCGCTTCAAGCCGGCGGCCATGGCCAGCAGCGTTTTGCCAGTCCCGGCTTTGCCCATCAAGGTCACCAACTTGATGCGATCGTCCAGCAGCGCGTCGAAGCCGAAATGCTGCTCGCGATTCCGCGGTTTGATGCCCCAGACCCCTTCCCGGCTGTCAATGATCGGCACCAGTTTGGTGCCGGTCGGGTCCACTTTGGTCAAAGCGGCCCGCTTGGGATTCGTTTCGTCCATTAAGGTGCAATATTCGTTCGGGAGATATTGCCGGCCATTATTAAGCTCCAGGTGATTGTTGGCGCGGAACGACGCCAATTTCTCTGAGCTGACCATGAACTCGATCATGCCCGTGTAAAGATCTTTGAGCAGGATGCGGTCGTTTTCGTAATCCTCAGCCTGCACTCCCAGGGCATCGGCCTTGATGCGAAGGTTGATGTCCTTGCTCACCAGGATGCTTTGGCTTTTCGGCTGTGATTTCTGAAGCTGAAAAGCGAGCGCCAGGATGCGGTTGTCCACCGAATCGGTGCTGAAGAGCGCGGCGTGGCCATTTCCCGGCGTGCGCGCCTTTTGGAAAATGATCCGCAACTGCCCTCCATTGGGCAGCTTCACCCCTTCGCTGAGGTGGCCCGCAGCACGGAACCCATCCAGCATGCGCGACACCGTGCGGGCGTTCTGTCCCAGCTCGGTGGATTCGCGTTTGAACCGGTCTATCTCTTCAATGACCTCAATAGGCAGGAGGACGCTGTTTTCCTGAAAGCTGAGCAACGAATTGGGATCGTGCAACAGGACGTTGGTGTCCAGGATGTAGTTTTTTTTCACGACAGTCATTTCTTACCCGCGGTCGCCTCAAGCCGCACACGGTGCATGCGTTGATACCAGTCGCGCAGGCGCGTGTGCGCGGCGGGAAAGCGGTAGTGGCCGGAGTAGAGGAAATCGCCCAGCATGCCGTAGAGGTCGAAATCCACGAACCGAGGGCGCTGGTCCAGCAGGAAAGGCTTTCGCATTAGCATCTCCTCGAAAGGCACCAGACGCTGGTCGAGTTGCACCAGCATCT
Source organism: Verrucomicrobiota bacterium (assembly GCA_003176045.1). Classification (GTDB taxonomy): domain Bacteria; phylum Verrucomicrobiota; class Verrucomicrobiia; order Limisphaerales; family UBA8199; genus PSRM01. Next base: position 23,103 of record PSRM01000252.1, read on the forward strand.
CCTTTTGTTGCCGCCTCCATTGATCCAGACAACCGCGCCCGAACTTGCGCTCTTTGTGGCGCACGAATCCCAACCGGTCCGAAGTGGGCACCATTTCTTTCCAATAAATGTCGTTGAGCCGGAATCCGATGTCTTCGATCTGGCCTTCGATGTACCGCCAGATGATGGACTGGACCCCTTCCAATTCCCACGGAAACAAACCGAGCTTGAGTTTGGTGTCGAGATACTTGGCAACGACCTGAGAATCCTCGCCGACCTCAAAAATCACAGCCTTGCCATCCCGGATGACCGGCACCTGGTAATAGCGCTGTTTAGTGAGGCGCCAGACCAGCGTGCGATCGCCGTTGGGGATATTGATGATTTTAAACTTTGCGCCCGAGAACTCCAGAATGCGGCGCTGGACGATGCAAAACGGGCTCCAGGGGAACTGAATCAGTTCAATCATGTCGTGCGGCAAAGAACGCGCATCACACCGAAGTATAAAACAAACCGCCGCTTCCAGGCAAGGAGAAAGCAATACACCCGAGTGGTTGGCAGCGGTTGGCAGCGGCCCGTTGGGGGGCCGAGCGCGGCATTTATGCCGCTTCACGCCCCGAACGCACGGAAGCGTCCGGGTTATCTGGCCGGTTAATCGCGCTACGCACATTGAAGCGGCATAAATGCCGCGCTCCTGCATGGTGCCGGTATCAAGATGCCCCCAAACGCACCACACTCGACACTCGACACTCGGCACTTTGTTCTCCATTTTCGCCTCCCGGTGAAGCACTTCGCCACCATCACAGTCATCGGTCGCGACAAAACGGGCGTCGTCGCCCGCATCACCAGCTTCCTTTTCGAACAGCGCGCCAACATCGAGGCCCTCGAAGAACAGGTCACCCGCGGCCAATTCAGCATGACCATCCAGTCCTCCTGGAAAACGGGCCACTTGGATCGTGCCGCCCTGGCAGCAGGCCTCCAACGCCTGGCGCGAGATCTGGAAATGGAGATCAAAGTCCGTTTCACTGAACCAAGCCATCGCCAGCGCATGGCGGTGATGGTCACCAGGGAACCACATTGCTTTGAGAAGATCATTGGCGCCCTCTCTTCAAACCACCTCAAAAGGGCCGATCTTGCCCTGGTCCTTTCCAATCGACGCGACCTGGAGCCTTTGGTTCGCAAAGCCAAAGTCCCATTTCGCCATGTGCCCTGGGAGAACCGCCAAAAAGCAGAGCAAGCCGCCCTGCGCATCCTGGACGAGCACGAGATAGACTTCATCGTCCTCGCGCGCTTCATGAAAATCCTCTCCCCTAATTTCGTTTGGCGTTACAAGAACAAGATCCTCAACATCCATCCTTCGCTGCTCCCGAGCTTTCCGGGACCGCAAGCCTATCGCCAGGCCTACGAGCAAGGCGTCAAAATCATCGGCGTCTCCGCCCATTTCGTCACCATGAACCTCGACGAAGGCCCCATTATCGCCCAGGATTGCTTCATGGTCAGGCCGGGGATGAGTATGAAAGAGATTGTCGCCGCCGGCCAAAAACTTGAGGCCACCACCCTTCTCAAAGCCATCAAACTGTATCTCGACAAGCGTCTGGATGTGTATTGGGGTGTGGTAAAAGAAGTGTGAGAGTGAAACGTGAAACGTGAAACGTGAAACGTGAAACGTGAAACGTGAA
>PSRM01000017.1 GCA_003176045.1 Verrucomicrobiota bacterium
GCGAGGACGTTCTTGCGGCTCTGCCCATCCGGGCAACCCGCGATACCATGAACGGCAACCACACCAGTTCTTTCAACCCATTACTGGCTGACCGACCAATGCGCGCCGTCAGCCATAAGGCCTAGCGAAAAGTATGTCGCCAATTCTCCAAAACCATTACGTTCTCGCGGTCCACGATGTTCGAAAGTCGGCGGATTTCTACGTGCGGATGCTCGGCTTCCGTATCGTTCGCCAACCACCTGGATGGGTCTTTGTCGCGAAAGACTCCTGCATGATCATGCTTGGAGAATGTCCCAATGACATGCCGGCGAGTGAGCTTGGTTGCCACAGCTATTTCGCATATCTTCGCGTTGAGAATGCAGATTCTTACTACCAGCATATGAAGGCGCAAGGAGCCGACTTGTTGTCGCCGATTCAGGACAAGCCATGGGGAATGCGGGAATTCACCGTGCGCTCACCCGACGGTCATCGCATCAACATTGGGCACATCATAAATGGCTAACGTTTGCATGCAACGAACCCGGCGATTATGCTTTGTTTTCATGCCCAAACGACTATTGGTGCCGCGTCGCTGATGTTCGGCGTTATGCTTTGAGGTGAGCCACAGGGCGATGAGCACGATTCGCGATGCAGAAGAAGCGATAAAGCACAAGTTCGCGGAAGAGAACCCGACAGGGTTCGATGGACCGCTCCGCTACGAGGCGTCCGGGGTGGTTGAAAACGAACGGTGGTGGTACATCCCTTGCGGGTGGATCGGTTGCAGCGGCTGTATCGTGAACAAGCATGACTTGTATGTGAACTGGCTCGGCTCCGCCCTGTCCCAGCCAGACTACTTCTGGGGGCACGACCATGGAATCTTCCATGACTTGGTCGACTTTGCCTTTGCGTCAGATACCGACCGGGAGCTTGCTGCGAAGCTCATACTTCGGTTCCAGCACATGCATCCGAACGCGCGGGGCGTGTATCCAAAGCAGCCGGTCTGGTATTTGGACAGAGACATCCCGTCAGCCCTCGCAGCTCAGTTTCCCAACTTCAGGCGCCACTTCGTTTGGTTTGCGATACCCGAAATACGCCAAGCTACCGAAACCAATGGCCTGCGCTTTACCTCCATACTCTCGAACAGAGCATAACGAGTCGTGGCAGCCGACGCCAGGAGGTCGCCTCGTTTGTTTTCGCTCGCCTTTGGTCCGGCGCGGCTGCACTTTGCGTTGCAACCTATGAACCACCTTTTTGAGTTTCTTGAGCGCAGGCCATTGATGCTTTCGGTTTTGGCGTGGCTCTTGAGTTTGCCTGTGATGGGCATGCTGGTTGCGTTTGGGAATATGGGCTATTATGCCAGTTCGGTCGCTCCGTTCTATTGCTTTTTTGCGATCGCACTTTCCGTCTTGGCTGTCATTAACCTGATTCGAGCTGAGAAGAGAGGCTGCTCATCCACGAAGATCGGATTGTCGGTGACAGCGCTGTTCTTTGCTTTCATTCCCGAGATTCTGATGGCATTCAGTTTTGCCAAGCTATGAAGGCGTCATTGCCGAACGCGGTGCTGGCAACAGGCGCTGTCCCTCTCGCTATCTGCGGTGTGGGAGATTCGCTGCTCCCAGGCTCCGTCGCGGCGAAGCCCCCAGCGCCTGTGCCTGACCTTGATCGTTGCAACCTATGAACCTCCGCCTGCAGTTCCCGCCGACCCAGAGAACGCTGCAAAACATGCGCAGTTGGCAGTTGACGCCGCTTGGAATGTCGATCATGTCAGGTTGGACTACTCGCCCCAGAGCCTTGCCGAGGTTGATCGCATCGTCCTGCCGTTTCCACATTCTTTTCGTGAGGCTTCTTTTTGGATTCTTTCTCGTCACGGCAATCGTCCGGGAGCATGCTCCCGTCAAGTTTTCTTCTCCAATCCTTTGACAGGTCCCTTCCCCTGCGCGAATGTTCTGAGCCTGCTTTCCGCAGGCCTGGCGCTGGCCCAGCCCACGCGTGGGTAAGAGCGAGGTTGATTCTGGCTAGCCTCCAGTTCCGGGGCATAAACCCTTTCCCTGCCCCTTCGTCCCAAACTCAACACGTTAACTTTGTCCTTAACTTAATCGCCAACTTAATCCAGAACTTTGTCGAAGCCTTTGTCGAAGCTATCACCCATCATCCCGGCATCAGCATCCCAGAATCCAGAATCCAGTATCCAGCATCCAGCAGCACCTCTGCCAATCCGTCAATCAACTAATCCAACAATCCAACAATCCAAACAGTCTCCGTATTCCACCATTCCACTATTCCACCATTCCACCATTCCAATCACACATCATGAACTCCCTAACTCACTCTAACTCAGTCAAAGTCAGTGAAGAGCAGCCAACTCAAGCTCAATCCGGCCCTACCCCCCTCCCCCCCTATTGCAGCAGCAGGAAACAACGCGGAGCAATAGCAGCCATGTCGTTGAATATTCGAAAGGGCTTGGCAAAGGCCCTCCTCGATGGCGTCACCTACACACCGACTGAAACCTACTGACACCTATTGACACCTACCGAAACCTATGGACAGTGCAAAATTTCATCACGCGCCCGGGCCGCCACGTTTTCCTTGGACCCTCTGACGACCTTGAACTTTGAACTTTGAACCTTGAACCTTGAACTTCGACCCCCGACCCGCTCCCGAGTTTGAACTTTGAACTTTGGACCTTGAACCTTGAACCTTGAACCTTGAACTTTGAACTTTGGACCTTGAACCTTGAACCTTGAACTTTGAACTTTGGACCTTGAACCTTGAACCTTGAACCTTGAACTTTGAACTTTGGACTTTGGACTTTGGACTTTGGACTTTGGACTTTGTAAACTTGTAACCATCGTGAACCCAGGTGAATGTATCGGGCGAGGGCAACTGCGACCGCAGGGACCCGGCATTAGTAAACGGCCCTGGCGATGGCTTTTGGTGGCGATCGCCATCTTGACCTCGGAGTTCTGCGGGCTGGCCGCGCCTAGGTTTTTGTTGCAGGATCTGGCCGTCCAAACCTGGACAAAGGAAAAGGGTTTGCCGGACAATTCCGTCACGGCGGTGCTGCAGACGCGCGACGGCTATCTTTGGGTCGGTACAGCCGGCGGCTTGGCTCGATTCGATGGTGTCAACTTTGTCCCGTTCGCTCCAGCCTCCGCCAAATCCAATGTGACTGTCCATGTCACGGCACTGTGTGAAGACACGGCTGGCCAGCTATGGATCGGCACGCAAGGAGCGGGTTTGCTTCACTATGCCAACGGGGTCGTGAGGCGGTTCGAGAGAAATGCCGATTTGTCTGACCAGACAATCAGCAGCATTGCGGAAGACGCGGCAGGCAACCTCTGGGCGGGCACGCCTTCGGGCCTCAACCGTCTCGAAGCTTCGCGAGTTATCCGGCTCACCACGCGAGACGGCCTGCCCAGCGAATCGGTTTCCAGCGTTCACGTCGCGCGCTCGGGCAGGATCTGGATCACTACCAGCGCCGGCATGTGCCAATACCGCGACGGACAGATGCTCCCGTTGCAGTTCGAAACCGACAGCGCGGGCCGTAACCCGCTTTACCTCGGAATCTATGAAGATATTCAAACCAACCTATGGGCCTACGGCGGTACATACCTGGTTCGATTGGATGAAGCGCTCGGCCCCGGCAAACGGCTCAATTATTTCCGCAGCGGCGACACTCCATCGGTCCGGCTTTGGAGCCTTTGCGAAGGGCGGGATGGTCAGTTGTGGATCGGAACCAGCGGCCAGGAACTCTACTGTTTCGCCGACAACAAATTGATGCAAGTGACTTTGCGCGCCGGGCAACTCGCCAGCGATGTCCGCGCGCTGTTCGAGGACCGTGAGGGAGATCTGTGGCTGGGCACGTTCGGTGGCGGCCTGGTCCGTCTTCAGCCCCGGAGCCTGCGGATCCTTGATGCCAGCGTTGGTTTGCCACCTGTCCCTGCTGTTTGTCTTGCGTTCGGTCCCGATGAGCGTTTGTGGGCTGGGTTCGATCATCATGGTCTCTATTCGGGCAGCGCCGAGCGCTTCGAGCCGCTTACAACCGGAGGCGAGCCAGCCTTGCAAAATCAGGTTTCCGCGTTGTGCATCGCGCCGGACTCAGCTCTGTGGGCAGGCACTCCGGGCTGCGGCCTCTATTGCCTTAAAGGCCAACAGCTTCTCCATTACACAACCGCCAACGGTCTGTTTGACAATTCTGTGATTTCCCTGGCGGCAGAAGCCGATGGCACAGTCTGGGCCGGGACGTCCTTCGGCGCGCTGCACCGTTTCACCAAAGGCGTGCTAACCACCGTGGGCCCGGCTGAAGGACTGCCACCTCATCCGGTGTCGGCTCTGCTCTCGACGCCAGGCGGCGGGCTTTGGCTGGGCACGACGGAAGGAGAATTGTTGCGCCGTGATGGCGATGCTTTCAAGCGCCTGGATGAAAACGGCTTTCTGGCGGGCAAGGCTGTTCGCGCCCTTTATGCGGATGCTCACGACCGGATTTGGGCCGGGGCCGCCGATGGCCGGCTCGCTTGTTTTGCGAGCGGTGCGGAATTCACATGGACCGCAACCGCTGCGCTCCCTGATGCGATCACTGGCATTCTTGGTGACGATAGAGGTGATTTATGGTGCGCCACCAGCAAGCGAATTTATCACGCGACGGCGCCTGAAATCGTCCAATGGCTGTCCAACCGCGCACCTCTGCGGCCAGAGCTGATCTTCGAAGCCGAACCTGTGCGCCGGGTCTCCTCTGCCCTGGGTTGGCCTCTTGCGGCAGTGTCCTCGCATGGTCACATGTGGTTCAGCACCGCCGTGGGTGTGGCCACTCTCGACCCACGCGGACTGGATTCTGATCCTTCTCCACCGCCGGTGCGCATCGAGGCGGTCCTTGTGAATGGCCAACCGCTCGCTCTTCCAGCCAATGCGGCAATGGCGGCACAAAAGGAGGCATCGTCGCGCCGGACCGCCGGCGAAAGTCCCGCAGCGCTTCGTTTGGGTTCCGATTTGAGATCTCTGGAGATTCAGTTCACGGCGTTCTGCTTTGCCGCGCCGGAGAAGTTGCGATTCCGTCATAGGCTGGAGCCATCGGATATGGAATGGGTCGAGGATGGCCCTCGCCGAAGCGTGCGTTATGAGCGGCTGCCGTACGGCAACTACAAATTTCGCGTGACCGCCTCAAAAACTTCCGGCGCGTGGAGCGAATCTGCCGCCGAGTTTGCTTTTTTCGTCCCGCCGCCGATGTGGCGCGCTGGTTGGGCGGTGGCCCTTTATGTCATCTGTGCCGTTGTTCTGGTGGCCGGCGCCGCCCGTGTCATTTCGCACCGACGCCTGCGTCGCCACGTGGCGCGGTTGGCGCAAGAGCAGGCCATTCAGCGGGAGCGCATGCGTATCGCCCAGGACATGCACGATGAAATTGGTTCGAAGCTCACGAAGATCTCTTTTATGAGCGAACGAGCCAAAGGTGATGTCGAAGGGCAGGGTGCTGTCGCGGGCAGGCTCGATGCCATCGCACACGCATCGCGCGATCTGCTCCAATCGTTTGATGAACTGGTTTGGGCGGTTAACCCCCACAACGATAATCTCGAGCACCTTGCGGCTTACCTCGGTCAATATGTGACTGAGTACTTGCAAAACACCGCGGTTGAATCTGAATTGCACATTCCCCAGGGCTTGCCGCATCATCCAGTTTCTGCGGAAGTGCGGCACAACTTGTTCCTGGCCTTCGAAGAGGCGCTGAATAACGCGCTCAAACATGGCCGCCCCTCCCGCGTAGGCGTGACCATGGCCGCCCCGGGTGCCCGGTTCGAGGTTAGCGTTCAGGACAACGGGTGCGGTTTTGAACCAGTTGCGGAGGACCGGGCCGGGACCGCCGGGAAAACTCCGTCCATCAAGCACGGCGGCAATGGCTTGTTAAACATGCGCAAACGTCTTGCCGAAATCGGCGGTCAATGCCTCGTTCGCAGCCAGCCCGGGCAGGGCGCCACCATAACCCTCACTATTCCTTTGAATGGCGCTGACGACGCCAGTGTATGAACAAGGCTATCAAGGTTTCCATTGTGGACGACGAAAACGACTTGCGCGAAAGCATCGCCGCTTTCGTGGATGCCGCCAGGGGCTTTCGTTGCATCAGCAGCTACTCCAGCGCCGAGGAGGCTCTCGCGCATTTGCCGCACGACCACCCCGACGTGGTCCTCATGGATATCAATCTCACCGGCATGAGCGGCATCGAATGTGTTCGCCAGCTTAAGTCGCACCTGGGGAATACACAAATTGTCATGCTCACGGTATTCGATGACACCAATAAAATTTTCAGCGCGCTGGCCGCCGGCGCGACTGGGTATCTTTTGAAGCGCTCCCCGCCCGCCAAGCTCCTGGAGGCGATTCGCGAGGTCCACGAAGGTGGTTCTCCTATGTCAGCTCTCATCGCTCGCAAAGTGGTTCAATCCCTTCAAACGGCTCCCGCTCCAGGTGCTCACGACGCCGAACTCTCTCCGCGCGAACGGGAAGTTGTCAATGGCCTGGCCGTGGGTCAGGCCTACAAACAGATCGCCGATCACCTTGGCGTGAGCATCCATACCGTCCGCAATTACATCCGTCGAATTTATGAGAAGTTGCATGTCCAAAGCCGCACCGAAGCCGTCGCCAAGTTCCTCGGCCTCGGGCGCTGACGGTAGCGCAGATTTCCAATCTGCTGTGTCGCAGGTTTCCAACCTGCGCAGGCTCAATAGCTTACAACCGTCCGGATCTGCAAATCAGCTACTACAGGAACATCGGCCCTTGGCTGTGGCCAGGACGCATCTTGATACTACCAACCTGGTTGGCAACGGCCGCTTGGGGGAGGAGCGCGGCATTTATGCCGCTTCACGCTTCGAACGCACTGAAGCGTTGGGGTTACCAAGTCCGTTCATGGCGCTACGGCAGGTGAAGCGGCATAAATGCCGCGCTCCTGGACGGTGGCAGTATCAAGATGTACCCCTGTGGCCACTTCATGCCACGTGACAATTTCAAAGCCGCCACCATGATTGATATCATGCGATTAAAGACATTCGGCACCAGCGCCGGGGTAAGAATTCCCCGGATCTTTGCGCGCATTGCATCGAACGTACGTTTGCAGGACAACCGGACGGTGTTTCTCCCTCGGACTAAAATCCCGACGCGTCGGGACTTCCGAAGGGGAGAGGGTCGGGGTGAGGGGTCATTCCCTCGAGACCGGTTCGTGGAGAGGGGGAATCCCGTGGTCCGAGGTCTGTGGTCCGTGGTCCTTCTCATTTCGTCTCTCCTCTCCGCCGCCGCAGAACCCGCCCCCTGGCACCCTGCCGCGGCCCCGCTGCTCACGCGATGGTCGGCTGCGGTATCTCCGACCAATGCGCTGCCCGAGTACCCGCGGCCTCAGTTCATCCGTCCCGATTGGCTCAACCTGAATGGACTCTGGAATTACGCCATCACGCCTGCCCAAGCCGCAACGCCTTCCAGGTTCGATGGCCAGATTCTGGTTCCCTTTCCCGTCGAATCCGCTCTGTCCGGCGTGATGCGGCGGCTGGATGAAAAAAGCGCGCTTTGGTACCAACGCCGCTTTGCTGTGCCCACAGCTTGGGCGGGCAAGCATGTGCGTCTGCATTTCGGCGCATCGGATTGGCAAACTCGCGTTTGGGTCAATGGCAAGGAAATCGGCCAGCATCGAGGTGGCTACGACGGTTTTACTTTCGACATCACCAGCAGCCTCAAACGTGCAGGCGAAGAGGAGCTTCTGGTCGCTGTAACCGACGCCACCGAAGGGGACCAACCACGCGGCAAGCAATCGCGCAAACCCGAAGGGATTTTTTACACGCCAACCTCGGGCTTGTGGCAGACCGTCTGGCTCGAGCCGGTGCCGGAAGTCTGCATCGATGATCTGCGCCTTATCCCGGATCTGGATGCTCACACGCTGCGCCTGCGAATCGCGGCCAATAGCCTGTCCGATTCCGTCCGTGTCGAAGCGGTGGCATCCGCCGGGGGAAAGGACGTCGGACAAATCAGCGGGCCTGCCAACACGGAGTTGCGGCTCGACATTGCTTCGCCGCATCCCTGGACTCCGGATGACCCGTTTCTGTACGATCTGCGCGTTCAGCTCAAGGACGGCGAGCGAGTCCTGGATAAAGCCGGCAGCTACTTCGCCCTGCGCAAGGTTGCCTTGCGCAAAGACGCCGAGGGCGTTACCCGCATTGCGCTCAACGACCAGTTTCTTTTTCAAATTGGGACACTGGATCAAGGGTTCTGGCCGGACGGCATTTACACTGCGCCCACGGATGATGCGCTGCGCTACGACATCGAATTCCTCAAGGACGCCGGCTATAATCTCGCCCGCAAACATGTCAAAGTGGAGCCGGACCGCTGGTATTATTGGTGCGACAAGCTTGGCTTGCTGGTTTGGCAGGACATGCCCAGCGGCAACAACAGCACACCGGAAAGCCGCACTCAATTCGAGACCGAACTGCAACAGTTGGTGCGGGGACGCGGCAATCATCCTTCCATTATTGTCTGGGTGCTCTTCAATGAAGGTTGGGGCCAGTACGAAACCGAACGCCTCGCGAGTTGGCTCAAGGAACTGGACCCCTCGCGCCTCGTGGATAACGCCAGTGGTTGGACGGACAAACGTGTCGGCGACCTGATTGATACCCACAGTTATCCGGGACCGGAATCGCCTCAACCGGAGAACGATCGCGGCGCGGTGCTCGGCGAATTCGGCGGACTGGGCCTGGGCGTGGATGATCATACGTGGTCCAAACGGTTCTGGGGCTACCAGGCCATGGCCGATCGCGCAGCGCTGACCGCTCGCTACGAGTCGCTTTTGGCGCGAGTCTGGACCTTGCGCGATTCGTATGGATTGAGCGCAGCCGTTTATACCCAGACCACTGACGTGGAAACCGAGTGCAACGGTTTGATGACCTACGACCGCGCGTTGTGCAAGCTCGACCTGACACGGATGCGCGCCGCCAATCGCGGCGAGAAACAGCCGAGCCACCTGCGCCAGCTGGTGAGCGATGCCTTGTGCGGACGGCCGACCTGGAGCTACACCTTCGAACGGCCCGAGGGCGACTGGTTCAAGCCTGGCTTTAAGGCCGCCACTTGGAAACAGGGGCCCGCCGGTTTCGGCACCCAGCGCACGCCAGGAGCCCTGGTGCGCACGGTTTGGGATACCCCCGACATCTGGCTGCGCCGCGAATTCACGCTCAACCAGGAAGATCTCACCGAAGCCAGGTTCCAGATCCATCACGACGAGGACATCGAGATTTATCTCAATGGCATCCTGGCTGCGAGCGCGACAGGATTCGTGAAGGAATACTACGAAACGGGCATCGCCACCGATGCTGCCGCGACCTTAAAGCCGGGGCCAAACCTGCTAGCGGTCCATTGTCATCAAACCAGCGGCGGTCAGTATGTTGATGTTGGAATAGTCGTGCCCCAGCCCAATGCAGCCCAGCCCAACGCAGGAACGGCACTGCAAAGATAGTCTCACTGGAAAATAGAACGAAGGCGTTGTATTACTTCGGCGGATGACTCCAGAGGCAACTTTGGCAAAGTATTACGCGGAACGCGCGCCCTATTATGAGCGGGTTTATCACAAACCCGAACGGCAGAGCGATCTCCGGCGATTGCGCGTTTGGGTGGCCGAGGCTTTTGCAGGGAAAATCATTCTGGAAATTGCCTGCGGCACGGGATACTGGACGGAACTCATTTCGCACAACGCGGCATCTGTAGTCGCGTTGGATTTCAATGAAGAGGTGCTCGCGTATGCGCGACAAAAGCCCTGCGCTCCTGGAAAGGTGACCTTTATGCAAGGTGACGCGTTTGCCCTGCCACATTTGCCGCGGATCTTCGATGCGGCGTTGGCAGGTTTCTGGTGGTCGCACATTCCCAAAAGCAGGTTGCGTCCGTTTTTGAAGGGACTGCACGATGCGCTCCAGCCAGGCGCTCTGGTGATGTTCTTCGACAACGCATACGTGGAGGGCAACAGCACTAAACTGGTGTCGCGAAAGGATTCAGACGGAAATCCGTTGTCGCATTGTGATGGGGACGGCAACACGTACCAGGAGCGGGTGCTGGACGACGGCAGCTTGCATCAAATCGTGAAGAACTTTCCGGAGGCCGAGGAGTTGCGAGAAACACTCGCCGGGAGCGCGAGCGAAATCGAAATTCAGTTTTTGACTTATTATTGGGTCCTGACCTATAGAACTCGCCGAAGCTAAGGAGTCCCTGCGATAGCCTCAGCTTGAGCGATGAGGCTCTGGGCGATCTCGGCGTCCAACTGACCGGAGTCCGCCAGATCCTGGAGGTGGGCGACAAATGCGCCCAATTGAGAGGAGGCCGTAGCAGCCCTTCCAGAATTGATAGAAATCTGTGCTTGTTCGAGCACCGACCGCAAGCTGTTGATTAGCCCATTGTTCAAATCCAGGCTTTCGACCTGGACAAGGAGATTGGCCAGTGTGGCGGCGTGCGCCAGGCCGCCCAATTTGGCGACGAAGCCATCGCTGTTGCCGCCGGTATAGACACCCTGGACGGCGTTGCGGACGGGAAAATCTGCCGAGCTGGTGTAGCCTGCGATATAAGCGCGTCCGGTTCCATCCACAGCGATTCCCTCCCCGGTGTCAGAGTCAGAGCCGCCAAAATAGGTGGAGAAAAGGTTAGTGCCGGTGAGGCTGAACTCGGTAACGAATACATCAGCCGAACCCGCCAGGTGATTCTGGATGGCGTTTAGTGTCGGGAAATTGGTTGAAGTAGTGAATCCCGTGACATACAAATTGTTGGCAGGATCTTTCGTAATCCCAAAGCCGAATTCGGTACCTGAGCCGCCGAGATAAGTTGAAAAGCCCAGGCCACCGCCACCCTTGCTGATTGCCGTAACGAAAGCATGAGTGCCCACTGCAGAGGTGGGCTGGAAGGCGTTCTTGACCGGGAAATCTCGCGAATCGGTCCAGCCGGTAACGACCGCAAACTCGAAGAGAAAGCCCGGAAAAACAATGCTCTCACCCACGTCGCCGCCTGAGCCGCCCAGGAATGTGGACCAAACCAAATTGGTGCCGAACGCACCCACCTCGGTCACAAACGCGTCCGCAACACCACGCCGAGTTTTTTGGAAAGCGGCGGAAGTGACCGGAAAGTTGGTGGAAAAGGCAGCGCCAGTTACCATGGCTGGCCCGCCGTTGGTGGGGACTGCGACGCCAAAGGCGATGTCCTCGCTGCTGCCACCCAGAAGCGTTGAATAGACAAGTTGAGAACCTGTGGGGCTGAGTTTGGCAACAAAAGCGTCCGAAACAGCGTTGGGGCAACTAGAGCAATGGCGCTGGAACGCTCCGAAGGTGGTGGGGAAATTGCTCGAGATGGTGGAGCCCGCTACATAGGCATTTTGGTTTGCATCTACGGCAATGGCAAAAGCCGCATCTTTTCCGACCCCGCCCAGGTAAGTCGAGTAAACTATAGTAGGGCTACCCGAATCAGGAATCGTCAATTTGGCCACAAACGCGTCCCCGGCCCCGCCTGCCGGGTTGGCGCTATCAGCTAAAAACTGCTGCGGTGCGTGGGCAGTAACAGGAAAATTGGTGGAGGTAGTTACGCCGGTGACATACACGTTGCCCTGCGGGTCAAGAGCGATGCCTTCTCCGTCGTCATCGCCGCTGCCGCCCAGAAAAGTCAAATTGAGCAAGATGGGTGGATCGTTGGTGCTGGTCGTAGCGGAATACTTGGCCACGAACACGTCTTTGCCCACCGTACTCCGGAATTCGATAAGGCGGATGGTATTGGTGCCCCCGCCAACGAGGAAACCGGTGCCATCAGTCGTGCCAACAACGTACGTCGTGCCGTTTGGAGTTACAGCGATGCCATTGGCAACGTCGGTGCCGCCGCCGAATCGGCCTATAAGCCCGATATTTGTAGAGCTTCCAAAATAGGTCGAGTACCAGAGCGTGGGGTCAATCGTCAGATTCTTTGAGTGGTCGTACGCCCCGAGTTCGAAAGCCACGAGCGACTTACCCTTAAGCACATAGCCGCCGCTGATGTTACGCCGGGTGCCACCCTCCTGCTGATAAATCACTGGCTTATGGTGGTGCATTTCACTGTTGCCGGCGCGAATCACCAGGTCCCCGTGCGCATCAATACGCAAATCGTCAGCGCCTTCAACTGTGAACTGGATGCGGGCGGGATCAGCGCCGGGTTGGATGACGAAATCGAACTCCAACTGTCCTTCGGTGCCGTAATAGACCAGATCAATGCCTGGGTAAACATCGCGCGATTGGAGCCGGGCAAAAGCGGGGATGTTTTGATGCCACAGGCTGGGATCGTTGCCGGTTAGATAATTGATATGCGCGGGCAATGGCTCGAGGGGTGTGAGTCGTAAGTCAGGATTGGCTCCGACGAAACTCATGCGTATCAGAGCCTCGCGCGCCGGGTTTGCTGACTTTTCGGCGACGAGTCCCTGGATTCGATTGCGGAATTGGGTCTTCAAGCTGGTGATGGGTGGCCCGTCGTGCAGCGCCACGATGACCTCAGCGGGCGATAGAAGCATTGTGTAGCCTTTTCCATGAGAAATGAAGGCAACCGAAGGGTCAACCTGGCCTTGGTTGGGCTCAAACATCAGGGGTCTTATTGATTGCGCCCTGGCAGTTGGCAAGCCGCCCTGAGCCGCGCGGGCGTTGCTGTTGAGACATAAGACGAGGAGGGCAGCAGAGATTTTGCCGAGCAGGAGTGTTTTCATAATAGTGCTTTTCAATTCAATAAGGCGAGAACGGGAGGAAAAAGGGGACATCAAAAAATAAAATTCAAACTTCAAACTTCAAACTTCAGCGTCGCCGCGGTTGCAGATGCTGGAGGAGCGGCGAAAACACGCCTGTATTCTGTCATCGGGAAAACCGGCAAAGCGGCAGAAATTAAGCTAAACGTAATGCTTCGGAACCGGGGGGTTGTCCCTCGAAACAGGCATTTTTGGGCATTAAAGGAAAGACAGCCGAGCGACTCGGATCGTAAAGTGACAATTAATGATTTTCTAATTATTTTCTTGACAAGTTCTTACGATTCCTGCGATGCTCGCCACAGAACCAATCCCCGCCTTTGGGCCATGCGAGATTTGTCCCTCGTTTCGCATGGGCGGGGCCAGCCAGGACCAAGTGGTCGGGGAATTCCGTTAATCGGCAACAAACCACGGACGGTATGATAAATACAAAAGTTCTCTCTAGGCGCTTCCTGCACCTTACTGGCAACGAACTTCGGCGCGGCGGTGACATCCGACAATCACAGATTCCGATGAAGTTAAGAATTATCATCGGGTCCATCTGCGCGGCGGCCATGTTGGTGGCCACAGCGCTTCAGGCGCAGCCGATCACTTGTTCGTGCCTCGCCACGCAAGCCGATCTTTTCACCAATGCCTGCTGTGGTCTGATCCCGGATTTGTGCCCGGTGGCGACTAATTGTTACAAGTCGAGCTTGTTCCCGCCGTTGGGCTACACCTGCACCCAGTCTCCCGCTCCGGGCACGCCGGTCTGCGTTTCGACGCCGATCACGTTCACCCTGATCGAAAATGTCACCAGCAATTCTGTCACCTGCACCGTTACCTTCAATGTGGGTGTTTTTACCAATCCCTTCGTCCTCCATTGTGCGCCTAGTCAGAACGTGCCGTGCGGCACGACCAACTGGGTGTTCACGCCACCTAGTGTGTCGAATATCTGTTGCGCTTCCCTGGTCACCAACGTGGTCCTGACAACGAACTGGCCGACCATCACGGCTACTTGGAAGGTCTCCGGGTGCGGAGTGTCCAATTCTTGCACCCAAACCATCACGTTTGGCACCATCGCCAACCCTTGTGTGTGCGTCGGCATCATCTGCCCGTCAAATATCGTAATCCAATCTTGTCTGGGGTCTGCCGCCGGGGTGGGGGCGACTAACGTATTTTATCCGCTTCCAGTCACGACCAACTCTTGTCCTGGGATAATCACCAATGTGGTCTGCGTGCCGCCTTCCGGCTCGGCCTTTCCGGTGGGCACGAATACTGTCACCTGCACCGCCTACGACAATCTGGGAAATTCGGCCACCTGCACCTTCGACATTATCGTGTTGCCCGATACCACGCCGCCCGTCATCACTTGCTTCGGCAACCAAACCAATCAATGCGGCACGGCCTGGGCGCCTATCCGGCCAACGGCGATTGATGCCTGCTGCGGCACAAATGTCATTGTCTCGCTGCTGACAGCCGTGACCAATACGATCAGCCCTTGCACCGAGATTATCACTTTTAACTGGGATGCAATGGATTGTAACGGCAACCACGCGGGTTGTTCGGATTTGGTCTATGTGGTGGATACGACCCCGCCGGTGATCACTTGCAACAGCAACCAGGTGGTGAACTGCAGCGGAACGGTCGCGGGCGGCCCAGGCTGGACGCCGGTGCCGCCAACCGCCGTGGACGCCTGTTGCACCGCCGTGACTGTCACGCTCGTGAACATGGTGACTAACAGCGGCACGTTCCCGTGCAACGCCAACCTGACCCTGACCTGGAGGGCGACCGATTGCTGCACCAATTCCTCCTTCTGCACCGAATCGGTCACCATCATTGACACCAACCCGCCGATCATCATCTGCGGCGGGCCGCGCACCGAGGAGTGCGGCACGGGATGGACGTTCGACACGCCGACTGCCTTCGACGCATGCTGCGGCGCGAACGTGACCGTGACGGTGCTGAGCACGGTGGTGAGCCCATCCAATATGTGCTCTCGAGTTTATACCCGCACCTGGCAGGCGACCGATTGCTGCTCGAACACCGCCACTTGCAGCCAGGTGATCACCGAATTGGACACGCATCCGCCAGTAATGACCTGCGCGACCAACAAGACCGTTCAGTGCGGCACGGCCTGGTCGTTTGATCCGCCCAGCGCGATTGATGCCTGCTGCGGGACCAATCTCACCATCATTGTCCTGAGCACGGTCACCAACAGCGCTATCGCCTGCCCGTTGGTCGTCACCCAAACCTGGCAAGCCACCGATTGCTGCAGCAATTCCTCCACTTGCTCCCAGATCGTGACCATCGTGGATACGACGCCGCCGGTCATCACTTGTGGCCCCAATCAAACGGTGCCCTGCGGTTCAACGTGGTCCTTCATCCCTCCAACCGCCGTTGACGCCTGCTGCGGAACCAATGTGTCCATCGCACTTATGAACGTGACCACCAATACGCTGTCGGCGTGCCAGTATCAGCTCGCCGTCGCCTGGAAGGCGGTAGATTGTTGCGCCAACGCCTCGTTCTGCACGAATTTTGTTACCGTGGTTGACAACATACCGCCCGTCGTCACCTGTCGCAGTAATTACGTCGTCCAATGCGGATCACCCATCATTCCGCCGCCCGCCACGGACAACTGTTGTGTCAGTCCGACGGTGACGATGCTCAGCGCGATTACAAACACCGGCGGCGGTCCGTGCAATTACACCCTCAACGTCATTTGGCAGGCGCAGGATTGCTGCACCAACACCGCCACTTGCACGGAGGTCATCAACATTATTGACACCACACCGCCGGTCATCACGTGTGCGCCCAATAAAACCGTGGCGTGCGGCAACGTTTGGTCATTTGATTCGCCGAGCGCGACAGATGCCTGCTGCGGGGTGAATGTCACTATCATCACTCTAAGCACCGTGACCAACGCGGGCAGCGCTTGTCCGAAGATCATTACCCGCACCTGGCAGGCGACCGATTGCTGCACCAATTCTGCGACGTGCAGCCAGGTCGTGACCATCGTTGATACCGTGCCGCCGATCATAACCTGCGCGCCTGGTTTCACGACCAACTTCGGCGCGCCGTGGTCGTTCACTGTGCCGACGGCCTCGGATGCGTGCTGCGGAACCAATGTCACCATCAGCGTGTTGAGCACCGTGACCAACGGGGCATGTCCGAAGATCATCACCCGCACCTGGCAGGCGGCTGATTGCTGCAACAACACCGCTGCTTGCAGCCAGACGGTGACGGTCCTGGGCGGGCTGGCGCCAACCAATGACCTGTGCGCGAACGCGGTGACGGTTTTCGCAGGCACTCCCGCTTATTGCGGCACGACTTTGTGCGCGACTCCCTCGACCAATATTCCACCGCCCTGCGGCGCCTCGGCCAACTCGCCGGATGTATGGTTTGTCTATACGCCGATCTGCACTGGGCCGGTCACGATCAACACCTGCGGCCTCTGCCCCGGTCAATCCCCGGCCTTTGACACCGTTCTGTCGGCCTATACCGGCGTGTGCACGAATCTGACCCAAGTTGCTTGCAACGACGATACCGGCGGTTCCTGCGGCTTGCAGTCCACCATCACTTTCACCGGCACTGCTGGGGTTCCCTATTACTTGCGTGTCTCCGGGTTCGGGGGCGCCAGTGGCTTGTTTCAACTCAACATTATCGGCACGACCGTGCCACCGCCCAATGACCAGTGCGCCAACGCCATCGTCGTTCAAGTCGGTTCGCCTGCCGCGTGCGGCACCACCGTCTGCGCCACGCCTTCGGCGTTTGGCACCATCCCGATTCCTTGCGGTTCTTCGCTATTCTCACGTGACGTTTGGTACAAGTGGACGCCCACCTGCACCGGCCAGGCGGTCATTGACACCTGCGGCCTCTGCCCGGGCCAGACAACAACGTTCAACACCGTGTTATCCGTCTATACCGGCCTGTGCGGCGGTTTGACGCAGATCGCTTGCAACGACAACGCGGTCGGTTTTCCGCCATGCAGCCCGCAATCGAGGCTGACGTTCATGGCTTACGCGGGCATCACTTACACCATCCGTGTGGCTGGCTTTGGGGCCGCGTTGGCCGGTCCGTTTCGGTTGAACATCGCCCAATCGCCCACGCCTCCCTCGTATGACTTGTGCGCAAACGCGATCCCGCTGATCTACAACGTCGCCATGTTCAACAACTGCGGTGCCAATACCGACGGCCCGAGCCAGCCCGGTTGCCAGCCCGGTTGCGATGTCTGGTTCAGATACACCGCTCCGTGTTCGGGCCAGGTTTCGGTGGCCACTTGTTTTGCCAACTTCGATACCGTGCTCTCCGTGTATAGCGGCCCTTGCAACGCCCTCAACCTGCTGGCTTGCAACGACAACGCCACCAATGGGCCGTGCATTGGCGGGCCAGGGTCCTTCCTCACTTTCAACGCCACCGGCGGCGTCACTTACACTATTCGCATTGGGGGCGTGGGTTGCGCCCAGGGTTGGGGTGTGCTCCAGATACAGGGGCCGATTCCAGTGGCCAATACCTGCCCGCCCGCGGGCGGCCCGTGCTTCTGGCGCGCCTTCCAGGTCATAGGCACAGCGAACAACACACCCTGGTCCTGGTCCATCAACGTGCCGTGTTGCGCCAATGTGACTGTGACGAACGTGCCCGGCTTGCCCACCGGCAGCACGCCCAACCAATTGGCGCAAGCCTTCTGCAATAGCATCAATGCCGTTTGTGGCGCCAACGGCATCCAGGCCTTCCCATTCCCACCGTTCGGCCAGGGGACCTTTTTCGTTTGTGTGAAGAGTTGCACGCCAACGCCTACGCCCTTTAACTTCAGCGTTGGCCCGGCAGGAACACCCGCGCTTAATCAATGCGTCATTGCCAACCTGGGGACCCCGTGGTTTCCTTTGACCCCGCTCCAAACCTCCGGCCTCTGTTCGTTTAATCCGGAAATCGTCGAACTGCCTTACGCCAACGCCGACCTCAACCACAACGGCGTGGATGACGCCTTCGACATTATGAGCGGCACCAGCGCCGACCTGAACTTCAACGGCATCCCAGACGAGGCCGAGACCTGCCAGGGGCCGATCGTCACTGCCATACCCGACTCGCAGGTGGTTCAATTGGGCGCGGATGTCACGCTGACGGTTTCCGCCACCGGGACGGCGCCGTTGAGCTACCAATGGAGCCTGAACGGATTGCCACTGGCCGGCGGAACCAACGCCGCACTGACTTTGCACAGCATCAATTCCAATCAACTGGGCGATTATGGCCTCACCGTAACCAATGGTTGCGGAACAAACGAGGTTGGTCCGTTCACCCTCTCGCTCCAGACGCCCGAAGCGCCTGTGGCTCCCTACATCACCTCGATGCAGTGGGATAGCGGCACCTTCGTGCTGACCTTTGCCACCAAAGCCGGCCAGACCTACGCCGTGGATTACAAGGACAACTTATCGGATACGGCGTGGACACAATTGTCAACCGTTGACGGCGATGGCCAGGAACATACGATCACTGACAGACCCCCGTTGCCCGCCGCCCGGTTCTACCGCGCCCGCCTGGTGTTGCCGTAGGCGGGTGTTATCGGCGGACAAAAAACCGGCAAAATACAGGTAGAGCGCGGTTTGGCCCAATGGCAATAAACCGCGCGTCGAGCGATCTGAAGCGCCCGGCGCCCACACCGACAGGCCGCATGTGCGGGTCATCCCCGTGGCTCCACAGGGCGACATTGCACTTTGGGCCGTCGCAAGTTAGACTCTCCGAATCATGAAACCCATTACCTTGTCCTGGTTAATTCTGGCATCGGCCTGGGCGGCGCAGGGCAGCACCGCAGCCTGGCCGGCTTTTCGCGGGCCGAATAGCTCGGGAGTTTCGGCCGACGCAAAACCACCCATCAACATCGGTCCCACGAACGCCGTCCTTTGGAAGATTTCCGTCCCGTGGTCGCCATCATCTCCATGCATTTTCAAGGACCAGATTTTCCTGACTGTTTTCGACGACCACAAACTCCAAACCCGATGTTACCGGCGCGCGGACGGCGCTCTGGCCTGGTCTCGTGAATTAAAGCCCGACAAACTCGAAATGTATCACAGCACGGAAAGCAGTCCGGCGACGCCCTCGCCGGCGACCGACGGGAAACGGGTGGTGAGCTATTTCGGCTCCTTCGGGCTGATCTGTTATGATCTCAATGGCAAAGAACTCTGGCGTCATGAATTGCCCGTGGCTTTGAGTCTCGGCGGATACGGCACCGCCACCTCTCCCCTGATCGTGGGAAACCTGGTGATCGTCAGCCGCGATCGTGACGAGCAGTCCTCGCTGCTCGCCTTGGATCTGCGAACGGGCAAGAAAGTTTGGGAGACTCCCCGACCCGATTCCAATGGCACCTTTTCCACCCCAATCACGTGGTTGAATGGCCGCGTGGAGGAGGTGGTGTTGGCTGGGGCGCTCCGTGTGAAAGGCTACGACCTGAAAACAGGCAAAGAGGATTGGATGGTTGAGGGCGTCAGCTCTTACGTCTGCACCACGCCAGTAACTGGGGATGGCTTGCTTTTCTTTGCGCAGTGGACGGAGGGTAAATCGGATTCTCCATGGCCCCCGTGGGAAAAGTTTCTCGAGAAATACGATAAGAATAAAGACGGCGTGATCACGTTGGACGAGATTGATGAGGACAGCCGGGAATATTTTCGCGGCCTGGACATGAACCGGGATGGCAAAATAGATAAGACCGACTGGGATAAACTCCTGGGTTCGCTTTCCAAGGGCGAAAACGTTTTGGTCGCGGTCAAGCCGGGCGGGCGCGGGGATATCACCAAAACCCACGTGGCGTGGAAGGCCACCAAGGGCCTGCCCTATCTGGCTTCGCCTCTGCTTTACAATGGCCGCGTTTACTGCGTTAAAAACGGCGGAATGCTCTCGTCATTTGACGCCACCACCGGCAAATCCTATTACTCGCAGGAGCGCCTCGGCGCCGAAGGAGATTATTACTCATCACCTGTGGCTGCCGATGGCCGGATCTACCTGGTGTCGGTCCGCGGCAAACTGACTGTAGTGAAGGCCGGGGGCGATCTGCCCGAGATTCTGCACCAGGCCGATTTCAAAGAGCGCATTGCAGCCACGCCGGCGCTGGCCGGGGACAACCTCTACCTGCGAACAAAAAGCAGTCTTTACGCGTTCGGGCCGGCAAAGGCGCTCTGAGCAGACGAAGTTGCCCTGCAAGTTCCAGCGCAGCCAGTTGCATTGCCGGAAGCAATAAGACAGTACTATATAGCCGCGCATAAATAAATAGACATTTACCATTCAAAAAAAGGGGCGGAGTAAGCCTTCGATTCGTTC
>PSRM01000060.1 GCA_003176045.1 Verrucomicrobiota bacterium
CATGGAATGTGGACTTACGAACCCCGCCAGGGCCGGAAGGCAGCAACGGTAGTTTGCTCTGCATCTGCCGTGGTTACCCTGGCCTTTTAAATTTACGATTTACAATTTACGATTTGCGATGGGTCAACGCTCCGGCCAGCGCGGTTGAATTGTAAGCCGACAACTCAATACTCATGGCATACCAAGTCATAGCCCGTAAATATCGCCCGCAGCGGTTCGAAGAGGTCGTGGGGCAGGAACACGTCACGCAAACCTTGATCCATGCAATCGAGCAGAAGCGCATCGCCCACGCGTTCCTGTTCTGCGGGCCGCGAGGCACGGGCAAAACGACAATCGCACGCATATTTGCAAAGTGCCTGAATTGCACTGGAGGACCTAAGGCGAATTTTGACGACAAGGACCCGCGGTGCCAGGAAATCGCCGAGGGACGCTCGCTCGATGTGCTGGAGATAGATGGTGCGAGCAATAACGGAGTGGATCAAGTACGCGAGCTGCGCGAAACCTGCCGCTACGCTCCAGCGGGTTCGAAATTCAAGATTTATATCATAGACGAAGTACACATGCTCACCACAGGGGCTTTCAACGCGCTGCTCAAAACTCTTGAGGAGCCGCCCGAGCACGTGAAGTTCATGTTTGCAACTACGGATCCAGAGAAGGTGCTGCCCACCATTCTGTCGCGCTGCCAGAGATTCGACCTGCGCCGCATTCCCGCCGCGCTCATTTCCAAGCACCTGGAGCATATCGCGAAAAAGGAGAAAGTGAAGATCGAGCCTGCCGCCCTGTATGCGATTGCTCGCGGCGCTGAGGGGGCTTTGCGCGACGCTGAGTCCACTCTGGACCAGCTTATTAGCTTTTGCGGAGACAAGATTGAGGAGGCCGATGTGCTCTCGATGTTCGGGTTGGTGGCGCAGGACCAATTGCTCGGATTAGCGCGGGCTGTGCTGGCGGGTGAAATCGAACCGGCGCTGCGCCAGCTCAACCAATTCGCGCAGCAAGGCAAAGACCTGGGCCGCCTGCTTTCGGATCTACTGAACCATTTCCGCAATCTGCTCATCTTCCAGGTCTCAAAAGGCGACTTGAAAATGATCGAGGTTTCCGAGGCCGAAGCCGCCGCGCTGGCTGAGCAGTCAAAAATGGCAACCTCAGACTCCCTGACGCGCATCCTGGAAGTGCTCACGGACACCGAGATGCGGTTGCGCGACGCCGCCTCAAAGAAGATTTTGCTGGAAGTAGCGCTACTGAAGGCGATTGAAGCCCGTAACGCGGTGAGTCTGGATTCCGTGCTCCAACAACTCCGGGCCTTGCGAGCCGGCGGCGGTGACGTGGTCAACATTCCAGTGCCGCAGACTGCGCCTGCCCCCGGCCCGAAGCCCTTCCGCGCGTCCGAACAGAGCCGTCCCGCTGAGCGGGATGAGGAAGCGTTCAGCGCCGGCGGAGGTTCCGCGCCCACCTCGCTACGCCTGGAGATGCGAGAACAACACAACCGTCCCGCTGAGCGGGATGAGGGAGCGTCCAGCACCATCACTGCGTCAGATACAATCTCGCCAGCGAGGACGCCGGCGCTCACAGGAGACAGCGCTACACTTCAGGATCTTTGGGCAAGGCTCCAGGAAGCCGTGGGTCGAGCCAGTCCGTTCACACGAACCTACCTGCTCAAAGCGCACCCCGTCGCCTTTCAAAAGAATGTGCTCACGATTGGATTCGATCCCGAATTCGCCGACGAGCTGGAACTGGTGGATAACACGCGCAACCACAACCTCCTTCAAAAGAGTCTCGCCGAACTTGGATACACCGACGCCCAGGTCCGATTCATCAAAGCCGAGGCCCCTACCGGAGCGCTTTCGCCAACGCCGCCCACGACCGAAGCAGAGAAACTAGACACGGCTAAAGCCGCCGCTGCCGCGCCAAAAACGCCTGCCGCGCCCGGCCCCGCCAGGTCTGCGTCTCCTCCCAGGGAAAAGCTCACTTCCGTCCCTTTCAGCAAAGACGATTTCAAAAATGACCCACTCATCCAAAAAGCCCTCGAGATTTTCAAAGGCCAAATCGTCGAGGTCCGAGCCTAGCGGAGGATGGCAGATAGGAGATGGAAGATAGAAGACTCCAAACGGCGACTGCGGCCACCCATTTAACTCATTAACTCATTTAACTCATTTAACTCGTAACTCTTTTTAGGCCATGTCCAGCATCGGCAAACTCATGAAACAGGCTGCGCGCATGCAGCAGCAGGTGGAACAGATCCAACAACAACTCGCCAACCGTACCGTCGAGGCGACCAGCGGCGGCGGCGCCGTGAAGGTTGTCGCCAAATGCGACGGCACCATCGCCTCCGTGAAGATTGATCCGCAGGCGCTGAATCCAGGCGACGCCCAATTGCTCGAAGACATGGTCCTCACCGCCGTCAACCAGGCCCTCACTCAAGCAAAAGAAATTTCGGCCGCGGAGATGGGCAAGGCGACTGCGGGGTTTAGTTTGCCGGGCTTGACGTGATGAGTGAAACGTGAAACGTCGATTGAAACGTGAAACGTGAAACGTGAATCCGCAAAGATTGGGTTCGGGATGGATGTTGCGCGTTTGCGTCTCGCACATTGCGCGGCGCCTGCTTGAGGGATTTTTAGTTTAAGTTGCCGTCCAAATTTACTTTTCACGTTTCACGTTTCACGTTTCACGTTTCACGTTTCACCCACATGCCCGTCATTCCACAGCCTGTGACCCATCTGGTCGCCGCCCTGGCCAAGCTCCCGGGTATCGGCCCGCGATCGGCGGAGCGGATTGCGTTGTATCTGGTTCAGGCGGAATCGGGCTCCGTTCGCCAACTGGCTGATACTATCCTGGACGCTCGTGACCGGGTCCGGCTTTGTGAGATCTGTGGTGCGTTGACTGAGCAATCGCCCTGCGCGATTTGTTCCGACGCGCGCCGAGACGCTTCGCTGGTTTGTTTGGTGGAGCGGCCTGTGGATATTTTGAGCATCGAAAAATCCGGCACGTTTCACGGCAAGTACCATGTCCTGGGAGGCAAGATTTCTCCGCTGGATGGTGTAGAGCCCGAGGATCTAAATATTGCTGGCCTGGAACGGCGGCTAAAGCAGGAGCCGATCAAGGAAGTTGTCATCGCCCTGGGCACCGATGTCGAAGGGGACGCCACAGGTTTCTATTTGGCCAAGCGCCTGGCAAGAGATGGATTGAAGATTACACGAATCGCGCATGGCATCCCTGCGGGAAGCGGACTTGAGTATGCCGATGAAGTGACGCTGAGCCGGGCGCTGGAGGGCAGGCGGGAGATGGCTCCTTGACGCTACCACAAAACCCTCGCTAGTGGAAACAGGAGGTGCTAAGTTTTCTCTGTTGTGAGCGCGCGAGAAGCACTGATTGAGGAGATTTTGAAACAGCCTGAGCCACTGCTTCGGGAGCTTCAGCGGTATCTTGCATACTTGGTAGAACGCGAGAAGCACTCGAATCACGGCTCTTCGCCTTCCATGGTTAGTTGCTGGCCCAAAGGCTACTTTGAGCGGACAGCCGGAGCTTTCGCCGGCGAGCCTCTGGAACGGCCGCCACAACTTCCATTCGAAAAACGTGAGGAATGGTAATGGCGTTTCTTGTCGAATTTGTGTCCCGGAGGGACATACGAGAATAGCCCAGCGCTTCAGCGTTGGGTAAAATTGCCAGACCTCGTAATAGTGCCGAAGGGACGACTAAATACAGGCCGAGGTTCGGTCGTCCCTTCGGGACTTAGCCGATGCTTGTGGCGCCCAACCCAACGCTGAAGCGTTGGGCTATTCTCAGGTGTACCTCCGGGACCATGGCCCGGCGATTTGCGAAGAGTATGAGGCAAGAGCCAGCTTGCCCAGCGCCGCCGTTTATTATCTTTTGCTCGAACTGAAAGGAAACTTTATGCAAAGACTTGCACCGGCGGTTTTGTTGTCCTTCGTGCTCGCTACGGCCTGGTCCCATCCCAGCCCAGCCGCGGCCCCCACCAAACTATCCGTCGTCCCCAAATGGGGCCGGTTCGAGCAGAGCTTCAAGAGCACCGTTAACTATTCGAACGCATGGCAGGAGGCCAGCCTCACGGTCCGGTTCACTTCTCCGCTGGGCGAGAGCAGTCAGGTCATTGGCTTTTGGGATGGCGGAAAAGTCTGGCGCGTGCGCTTCTCGCCCGACCAACCGGGCCGCTGGACCTACAACACAAGCTGCTCCGATGAATCCAATCGCGGCCTGAACAACCAGTCGGGCGAGTTCGTCTGTACAGCGGCCACGGGAACAAGCCGCTTTCAACAGCACGGCCCTGTCCGCGTTGCGCGAGATGGTAGACATTTCGAACATGCGGATGGAACACCGTTTTTTTGGATGGGGGACGCGGTCTGGGCTGGGGCAGTGCTATCCGATGAAAAGGATTGGGATACTTACGTGCGTGTGCGTGCTTCACAAGGTTTCGACGTTGCGCTCTGGACAATTGCTCCAAGCCTCAATTCGCTCGGCCAGAGTCCATTCAGAGGGGAAGGAGAACGGAGCACGATTGATCCCGAGTTTTTCCGCCACCTGGATCGAAAGTTAGAAGAGCTTAATCAAGCAGGGATCCTGAGTGCGATTGATCCACGACCATCGGTTGGGCGCTTACCCAAGCCTCAGGACATTCTCCTCGTGCGCTATGCCGCCGCTCGTTGGAACTCCGCGGCTGTGGTTTGGCTAGTCGACAACGAGCCCAACGCGAAGGAGATCGGCGAAACCATTTTTAAGCGGTTCAGTAGTCGGCCTGTCATGCTGTGCCATGGTCAAGTCCATTCCTTGCCCGAGGATCTCCGCCACGAGCCCTGGGTTGATGCACTCGGCATGCAAAGTCTTTACGAAGCGGCCAGAGAGTGGTTTTTCGCGGACGCCTTTGAAAAAGCCTGGACTTTGGAACCAACCCGGCCGGTAAATATTTTCGGTCCGCATGAAAACGGCGAGGTTCCCCACAAGCGGATTACGTCGGACGATGTCAGACACTTTGCCTACTGGGCATTGTTAGTGGCTCACGAGGCTGGAGTTGGGTACGGGGCGCAGGGAGTTTCGAATTGGATCACCAACACCGACGTGGCCACCACTAGAGCCGCAGGATCTGGCCTTCCACTTTGGCACCGCGCCCTCTTCATGCCCGCGGCCAAGCAGATGACGATGCTGGCGCGGTTTATCGAGCAGTTTGAGTATTGGCGCTTGCGTCCTTTGCCGAGCATGGTTGTCCAGCCTGCGGACACGCCACCGAGCCATCGGATTGTGGCGGCGCAGACTGAATCCAAAGACCTTGCGCTGGTCTATGTGCCGGAAAGCCGCACGATCGAGTTGGTGAACGAGACGTTTCCCAGTTCGCCCACAATCACCTGGTTCAATCCGCGCACCGGCGAAAATAGCCCGGCAGTGGGTGTGGTGGGGGACAAGACTACGCAGTTTCCCACGCCTGATCCTGGCGATTGGGTGCTGGTCATGAAGCAGGCCAGGTAGAATTGCCAATTGCCGATTTCCAATTGCCAATTTATGAACGGCTCGCGTGCTCGACTTAATCCGTCGAAACTGGCGGCGGTATTCATACCGGCGAAGCTTTTGGAGTGCGCCAGTCCTCTGGCGCTTTGGATGCATTGGGCAGAAGATGCCAAAGTGGTAGAAGACAACAGCATTGCAATACACTTACCCATCAGTGGAGCAATTTTAGTGGCGTCAGCTCGCCGGCACTTTGAATCCGCTGGGCGGCAAAAGCCAAAGCGCCAGAGGACTGGCGCACTCCAAGACGCTTCGCGCAATTCGATTGGCAATCGGAAATTGGCAATGCCCTACCTCTGCACTCGCGGTCTGGTCCCTTTTACCAGTGCCTGGACTTCTTTGAGGGAGGCCATGGAGGTGTCTCCGGGGGTGGTCATGGCCAAAGCGCCGTGGGCGGCGCCGAAATCCACGGCGGCCTGGGGATCGTTGAATTGCAGGAAACCGTAGATGAGGCCGCTGGCGAAGCTGTCGCCGCCGCCGACTCGGTCGAGGATCTCCATGTCCGAACGCCTTAGCGCTTCGTAAAATTGACCTTCGGTCCAGCAGATGGCGCCCCAATCGTTCCGCGTGGCTGATTTCACGGTGCGCAGAGTCGTTGCAACCACTTTGAAGTTCGGATACGCCTTCACGGCTTGTTCGATCATCTTTTTGAAGGAATCAACGTTGAGGCTTGTGCTGCTCAGGTTCAATCCCTCGACTTCGAATCCAAGGCAGGCGGTAAAGTCTTCCTCGTTGCCGAGCATTACGTCCACGTGTTTGGCCAGTTCGCGGTTGACCATTTGGGCGCGCTTTTGGCCGCCGATGCTTTCCCAAAGTGATGGGCGGTAATTAAGATCATACGAGACGATGACGCCGTGCTTCTGCGCTGCTCGGATGGCTTCAAGAACGAGTTGGGCGGTATTGCCGCTCAGCGCGGCGAAGATGCCGCCGGTGTGAAACCAACGCACTCCGATTTGGCCGAAGATTTTGTCCCAATCGAAATCGCCTGGCTTTAGCTGACTTGCGGCGGAGTGACCGCGGTCCGGGATGCCAATGGCGCCTCGCGCGCCGAAACCGCGTTCGGTGAAGTTGAGAGCATTGCGCACGGAGCGGCCCACGCCATCGTACGGGACCCACTTGATAAACTCCGGGTCCACGCCGCCTTGAAGGATAAAATCTTCCAGGAGCCGGCCAATGTCGTTGTCCGCGAACGCGGTGCAGAGAGCTGTCTTGAGGCCGAAGCAGCGGCGCAGTCCTCGAGCCACATTGTATTCGCCGCCTCCTTCCCAAACATTAAAGCGACGCGCGGTGCGGACGCGGCCCTCACCCGGATCGAGCCGGAGCATGACTTCGCCGAGTGCAAGCAGATCGTATTTGCAGGAGCCGGGGGGTTTGGGGGTGATGGGGGGCATGAAGAGCGTGTTGCGTGTTGCGTGTTGCGCGCCTAGTGAAATGTGATGCGTGAAACGGGATGCGTGAAACGTGAAACGTGAAACGTGAATGTCAGCGAATCGGCGCCATAGCGTCAGATTGTTAAAAAGGTTATTGCCAGGCAAGCGCGCAAACGAGCGAACCGATGTTTTGGGCGAGGAACGCGGCGTTTACGGCGCTTAACGGTTCGATGAGTCTGTTGTTTTCGAAACTCCACGCCTCTGGAGAGTCGGACGGTGAAGCGGCATAAATGCCGCGCTCCTGTGCGCGGCGGGTATGATCTTGCCAAGCACTACAGGCCTTCGCGCGCCGGTGGCAGCGGGCACATTCGAGGGGCGGCCGAGCAAGGTTTCGCGGGCCAAAATAGCGAACGCAAGCGCTTCTTTGGCGGCGTTACTGATGCCGAGGTCCTCGTGCGTAAGGATTTCTCCCGCACCGATGCGCTCGCGAAGCATGCGGATAAGGGTCGCGTTTTTGGCCCCGCCGCCGCCGAGCACGATTTGGAGATTATGATGCTGCTGCCGCGGAATTTTTGGAAAAATGAAGCGGTGATAAGCGTCGGCGATAGTGGCCGCAGTAAAGGCGGTGGTCGTGGCCACGAGATCCGCGCCTCGCACATGCAAACGCTGCGCCTGCAACAGCAACAAACGAACAAACGGTTCGCCAAACTCTTCACGGCCTGTGGTCTTGGGAGGGTTTCTGCGCACAAATGGATGGGACATTAACTGCGTAAGCAGCTTCTCCGAGACCTTCCCCTGAGTTGCCCACCGTCCGTTCCGATCGAATGCCTGCTGGCCGGAGGAAAGTTTGGAGACGATGGCATCGAGAACCATATTTCCTGGTCCGGTATCGAGAGCGATCACCTGGTCCAGAGTGGCGCGGGGTGGCAGGAAAGTCAGGTTTCCGATGCCGCCGATGTTCTGGACAATGCGCGGCCTGGTGTCGTGAGTGAATAGCGCCCAATCGGCGAAGGGAACGAGCGGCGCTCCTTGCCCGCCCGCAGCCATGTCCGCTACGCGAAAATCGGCCACGGCGGTGATTCCGGTCCGCTCGGCGATTATAGCCGGTTCGCCGATTTGGAGCGTGGCGGGCGTAGCGGCATTGGGGAGGTGATGGATTGTTTGGCCGTGGGAACCAATGGCGGTGATGTTTTCAGGTTTCAGACCGGCGCGCCGGATCACGGCAAGGGCCGCGCTGGCGAATTGTTCGCCGAGAACAAAATTTAACTCGCAGACTTCGGCGACTGTCCCATGGAGGGCAGTGCGCAGGATTCGCTGACGGAGCGCCGCGGGAAAGGCCTTATGAACGTCTGCCTGCACATGTGCCTTCGTGCGCCGGCCCTGCCCGGTGATTCGCGCCACGACCGCATCAATGCCGTCGGCGGAGGTGCCGGACATGAGGCCGACGATCAGGGCGGGAGCCGAAGGCTTCAGGCGCGGGAAAAGCGGATTTGAACCAGGCACGGAACGAGCCTAGTGTGGTGTCTCACAAATAGCTATCCAATTGGCAGTTCTCGAAAGCGGTAGAGGACTACCGCAGTCCAAGACGCTCCGCAGCTCACGGCCGCTCCGGAAATTCCGACAGGTTTAGGACTGCGCCAGTCCTCTGGCGCTTTGGCCTATAATGGTTACCGCGATCATGATACGGCACACTGGCAAACCGGGCCCTCTGAGAAAGCCCGTTGTGGCGCTCCGCAGGCGCACCGGAACGGTTTGCAATTGGATTGAGAATGTGGTGTATTAGGGGACTTAAATATGGAAACAACGATTGAAGAGACAGCGGTGATGCAGAAGACCAGAGAGTTGTGCCAGGCGATCCTGGACCAACCGAACATGCAATCTGTGCAGCGGCGGGTCAAAACGTTCATGGGGGATGAAAAGGCGCGTGGCCAATATGATGACGTGGTGAGCAAAGGGCAGGCGCTGCAGCAGAAGCAACAGATGTCGGTGCCTCTGAGCGGAGAAGAGATTGCAGATTTTGAGCAGCATCGAGAGGCGCTTTTGCAGAACCCGGTGGCGCGCGAGTTCATGGATGCTCAGGAGGAGATGCACAGCGTCCAGCACACCATTCAGCAGTATGTAACCAAGACCCTGGAGTTAGGGCGGTTGCCTACAGAGGAGGATCTAAACGGCGGCTGCTGCGGCGGTCACAGCAGTTGCGGGTGCGGGCATTGATTCCGTAGTAGCGGACGTGAGTCCAATGCCACGAGGATTTGAGCCTCGTAATCCCGTAGAAGCTGTGAAAAAATCCAAAAACCTAGGTAACGAGGCTCTGAAATTCTTGCGCATCAACGGGTTACAAAACGATCAGAGCCTCGTTACCTCGGCTGCTACCATTATTTCACAGCTTCGTAGGGATGGCGGAAAATAGCCCAGCCCCGAAAGCTTTCGGGGCTGGGATCATCGTCGCTCGTAGATTAAGTCCCGCAGGGACGGCAGAACCACGTTTTCTGTCGTCCCTACGGGACTTATGGCGTTCAACACATCCTCCCCAGCGTTGAATTGAAACGCTGGGCTATTGTCTGTCGTCCCTCCGGGACTGAGCCGCATTTTGGCATTGTCGCCGTCTAAAGGAAAGATTATTTTCAAAATGGAATAAGTTTATGATTGACCACGGACCTCTGCCTAATCTCAGTCGTCCCTTCGGGACTCGTACGATTCCGGGCGTTCCACCCAACGCTGAAGCGTTGGGCTATTCTCGCATGTCCCTCCGGGACAAAAGTGCAGCGCTCGAGTGTGACAGATCGCGAGGGCCGAATCCTCTCAAAATCGAAATCCCTTACTGCCGCTTTGTGCAAACTGCCACACCTACGCGCCGAAACGGAGTTCGGCGCTCCGTCGCAGCCGCTATATTCTATTCACTAGCTACTATTCTCTATCCACTGATTGCACAGGGCGCTCTCATCCCCAGCGAGCCAGACCATGTCATTTCGCTGGACGGGACCTGGCGGTTCAAGCTGGAGCAGGCCGGGGGTTACGACTCGGCGGCTGATCATGGAGGCAAACCAATGCCTATTCACGCTCCGGAGAAGGCCGAGCCGTTTCAGGAACCCAAATATATGGAAGGCAAAGAATGGGTTGATCTCAAAGTCCCCGGCAATTGGGAGATGGCCGGCTACTCGCCAGCCACTTACAACCAACCCGATAACGCAATTGGTCTCTACCGACTCTGGTTCGAAGTGCCTGCGGCCTGGAAAGGGCGCCCGGTCCGCCTGAATTTTGATGGCGTGCAAAATGGCGCGGAAGTTTTTTTGAATGGAAAACCCGTCGCAGTGGATGAGCCCAGTTGGGGCCGGGAAAATTACCATGAGAGCGGGTGGACGGCATTCCAGGTGGATTTGACGCCACAAGTTAAATTCGGCGCGAAAAATCTCCTGGCGGTTCGCGTTACAAAAAACACCCGCTCTGCCAATCTCGATAGCGGCGATTATTTTTTTCTGGGCGGCATTTATCGGCCGGTGACACTTTTCAGCATTCCGTCGAGCTACTTGCCCGATGTAACGATCCAGACACGATTGCTGGAAGGGGATAAGGCATCAATCCAGGTGAGTACCGACCTTGCCGGAAGCAAGGAAGCGTGGCTCACAATGCACATCGAGGGCACTCATAGCGCTGCGACTCGTGGCAAGATTGAAAATGGGCATGCCGAGCTTTCCGAAATTTTGGACCATCCGAAACTTTGGTCGGCAGAGTTCCCCAACCTCTACACGCTCAACCTGCAACTCAGAGACGTCCATGACGAGATCATCGAGACCGTTACCAAACGCATTGGCATCCGCGAGGTCTCTATCAGCAACGCCGTTTTTCTGGTCAACGGCGTCCCTGTGAAACTGGCCGGCGTCTGCCGTCATGATGTCTGTGCGACCGAGGGCACGGCTGTCGGGCCGGACCTGTGGCGCAAAGACATCACCATGATGAAATCCGCCAATATCAACTCCATCCGGACAAGTCATTACCCGTACGGTGAAGGCTTTTACAATTTGTGCGATGAGCTTGGCATCTACGTCGTGGACGAACTGCCTTACTGCTGGTGCCCCACCGGCGAGGCTGACATGCAGCCTGCTTTCGAGCAACGCGCGCGTGAGACCGTCCGCCGCGATAAAAATCATCCGTCGGTCATCATCTGGACAATTGGAAATGAAAACAAAGCAGGCCGCAACCTGCAGGTCGTGGCTGATCTAGTAAAGAAACTCGATCCGACGCGCCCCCGCAATGTGTCGTGTATGGACGGAGAAAAATATAAAGTCGAACTTTCCGACTCCCACTACACCAGCCCATCGGACTTTGAGAAACAGGTCGCGCGAGCCCGTGAGACGGGCCGCCCTCACATTCACCTTGAGAACCCCAACACCTGGGACGTCCGGTTGGCGGCGGATCCCGGCATGTATGAACAGTGGGGACCGGTGTTGCAGCGCACCTGGGAAGCGTGTTTGAAATACGACAGCGTGCCGGGCCTTTTCCCTTTCGAATGGCAGGACCGCGCCGTGGTTGATCGAAATCCGTCCAAACTATACTACTATGTTCCCGAAACTGGCATCAACCTGTTGAAAATCAAGGGCATCGTTGATGCCTTCCGGAATCCACGTCCATCGCTGTACGAGGTAAAGATGGTTTATTCGCCCATCCAAATTGGCGAAACCCTGGACCAAATCACCAGTAGCATTGTTTGGTTCCCTGTTACAAATCGCTACTCTTTCACCGACCTCTCTGTTTTGTACCTATCCTGGAAATTGATGAACGGGGGGAACATACTTGCTTCTAACCGATTCCACTTCAGGCAGGCGCCGCTGAGCGCTGGCAAAGGACAAATTGCTCTTCCCGAAGAAGCGCTGAGCCGGGCCGACGCACTCCAGGTAGCCTTCATCTATCCGAATGGCAACGAGGTCGTCAGCCATCGGTTTGTTCTAAAAGAGACTCCGGCGAGTTCTCGGATGGGTTCCGATCTGCCAAATGATTTGCCCATTCCTGAGTTTAACCTGGTGACCCGCGTCACTGCCAAAAAAGGGCTGTGGCGCGAGGCAACCCGCTACCATGCGCGTTTGGAAAATATAAAAATGGACCCACCCTCAGCAAGGTTGCTGACTGAGCTTAAAGAAGTGGACGCTGACATTTTAGTCGGCACTAACGGCCAGCCGGTAGGCAAAATTCACGCTTCGTTCGCAAATGGAGAGTTCTCGTACCATCTCGACTGGTCCGGCAAGAGAGCGGAGGTGCAGGAACTCGGGTGGGCCTTCCATCCGCCCCGCGGCTGCGACCGATTTTCCTGGGATCGCGCAGCTCGATGGTCTGTGTATCCTCCGGGCCATCTCGGGCGCGCCAGGGGCACTGCGACACCGGACTCGATGAATGTTCCTCTGACACGGGTGGACAGGCCCGACGCCTTCGATTTCAACTCGACCAAATGCGATTGCAACTGGGCCAGCCTCACCAGCGAGTCGGGCCAGGGCTTGCGAATCGAGTTCGACCCTAAACAGCGATTTCATTGCCGGGCGGGTGTTTCCGAGGATAAAGAACCGGGGTTGATCCTCTTCGTGAACCAGCAGGTCAGCCCTCCGGACGACATCAGCAAGCCAGTTGTCTCGGATCTATATCTGACCCTCAAGCCGGGCGATACCCTGGAAGGGCGTTTCCGAGTGGGGTCGAATCAAGTAGTTCGATGAGCACCTGCGCCAATAGTAGCGCAGGTTTCCAACCTGCTGTATCGCGGACTTCCAGTCGGCTGGCCTCCCGAGTAATTGGTGCGGCTGTGGAGGAAGAGTGGTTCGCAGATTGGAAATCTGCGATACAGCAGATTAGAAATCTGCGCTACCGTTCTTTCGTTCCCGTAATTTCGCATTGCAATTATCTCAATATCTAAAGATTATCATCCAGCACGCTAAAGCCTTATGTCTGCCGAGAATCACACCCGCGCATCCTCTCTCAACCGCCGCCAATTCCTGCGCGCGGCTGCCGCCATGGGCGTCGGCGGTGTGCTGTCGGGGCCGGCGCTTTCGGCGCTTGCGGGCGAGGAGTTCACGATGCCCTTTGCCAACGGCCAGCGGCGGCTTGTAACGTTTCCCCAAAAACGTGAGCTGATCCTGCTGACAACTCGTCCGCCGCAACTCGAAACGCCTTTTTCAGTTTTTAACGATGGTATTCTCACTCCCAACGATGCCTTCTTTGTCCGCTACCATTTGGCGAACATTCCCACGTCGGTTGATACCGATCAGTTCCGGCTCGAAGTAAAGGGAAAGGTAAATACATCGCTTTCACTTTCGCTGGACGACTTGAAAAAGGGGTTTGAACCGGTCGAGTTGATCGCCGTCAACCAATGCTCCGGCAATGGCCGCGGCTTCAGCAAGCCCCGTGTAGCTGGTGGACAGTTGGGCAACGGCGCCATGGGCAATGCACGATGGAAAGGAGTACGGCTGAAAGACATCCTGGCTAAAGCCGGTGTAGCCGCGGGGGCGAAGCAGGTCACATTCCAGGGCCTGGATCGCGCCCCGCTGGAGCAAATGCCAGCGTTTATCAAGTCTCTGGAGATTGATCACGCCCTGGACGGCGAGGTAATGGTCGCCTACCAGATGAATGGAGAGGATTTGCCTATGCTCAATGGATTCCCTATTCGCCTGGTGGTCCCCGGACACTACGGCACGTATTGGGTCAAGCATTTGAATTTGATTACTGTTGTTGACCAGGATTTCACTGGGTTCTGGGTCGCCGGCGCCTATCGAGTTCCCGACAATACCGGCGCGTGCGTCGAACCCGGCGCGGCTCCAGGCAAAACCAAACCCATCGCTCGTTACAACGTGCGCTCGTTTATCACCAGCCTGGGTGAGGGCGCAACGGTTCCAGTCGGCAAGCCCGTTTCCGTGCGCGGCATAGCATTTGACGGAGGTTATGGAATTGACTCGGTGCGCTTTTCGTCGGACGGCGGCGAGACCTGGCGCGAGGGCTTGCTCGGAGCCGATTCAGGCAAATATTCGTTCCGCGAGTGGACCTGCCAGTTTACGGCACCTGCTGCGGCCAAGTACGAGTTGAAATGCTGCGCCTCCAATCGCATCGGCCAATCTCAGCCGCAATCGCCGCTTTGGAATCCGGCGGGGTATATGCGCAACGTGGTTGAATCGGTGCACGTGATTGCCAGTTAAAGGCGTTTTAAGAATGAAATATTTGATTCGAATTCTCGTTCAAACGCTGGCAATTACCCCCTTGCTGCGTAGGGCAGGCTTTCCAGCCTGCCGGTTCAGGGGGCTTTCCAGCCCCCTGACCAGCCGGACACCATCACTCGCGACGCTGGAAAGCGCCGCAACCGGCAGGCTGGAAAGCCTGCCCTACATGCATTGGCCTCTGGTCCTCGTTGCGATAGTAGGACTTGTACTGAGCGTTGCACCCCTCCGCGCCGGCGTTCTTAAAATCGAACTGCCTCCCGAAACAACCACCTTCAAGCCCGGCCCCGGCGCGGAGATCGCCAACGCGCATTGCCTGACCTGCCACTCGGTCGAATATGTGCCCATCCAGCCGCCATCTGCGTCCGCCTTCTGGAGCGCTGAAGTCAAAAAAATGCGCGAGAAATACGGCGCCCAGATTCCGGACGAACTGACCACGCCGTTGCTCAATTATCTGGTCAAAACCTACGGGCTCTCGACAAATGGTGAGATCGCCACAACCTCGGCTGTCTTATCCGCAACAGAACCGACAAGCTCCAAACCCGGCAGCGTCGAAAAATTCGCGGCACTATATGGATGCCTGAGTTGCCACAAACTCGACTCCAAGCTCGTCGGCCCGTCGTACAAGGATGTAGCGGCCAAATATCGCAATGATCCTGCCGCCCTCGAAAAGATTTCGGCCCAAATCCATAACGGCGGCTCAGGCAAATGGGGTTCAGTCGTCATGCCCCCGTTTGCGACTATGAGCGACGCTCAGGCGAAAGAATTGGCGAATTGGATCATGGCCCAAGGCGGGACGCCAAAGTGAATAGTGAATAGTGAATAGTGAATTGCAGAGCACGCCAACCGAGGCTCGTTGTAGGGGACGACGTAAGGAGTCCCTTCCTTTCCCGACCTCCAAGGGGACTCGTTCCCGTGAACGGCTCTCCCGAGAAGGACCCCTCACCCCGGCCCTCTCCCCTTCCGAAGGGGAGAGGGAGAATCACCGGCCGGTTGTCCTGCAAAGGTACGTTCGGGGATTCAATGCGCGGAGAAGTCTGGGGAATTCTTACGTCGTCCCCTACAAGCAACGGAGCGCGCACTTACGCCTGCCTCAATTAACTCAATTAACCTAATTAACTCAATTAACTCTTTTTGAAACGGAGTTTAGAGCAGATCGCCTCGATCGAGTCGGAAATCCTCAAGCGCGTGCGCGCGCATCCCGGGGTGTCGCGCATTGCCCTGGCTCGCAAGCTCCGCATCGCCCCTTCGACGATCGGCAGCTACACCAGTCGGTTGGTTGCGGAAGGGTTTCTGCTCGATTCGGAAAGAGGCCAGTTCGAAGTCGGCCGCCCGCCGACTGCTCTGCGTTTGAATCCCGAGGGTGGACAGTTCATTGGAGTGGACTTCGAAGCGCGCAACATTATGGCCATGGCGGTGGATTTTTCTGATCGCCCGCTGAGGCAAGCTCATAAAACAATTCAACGTTCGGACTCCGCGGCGGCCATTATTAAGAAGATTGAGAAGGCTATCACTGATGTCCTGCCGGAGGATCATGCCCGGCTCCTGGCCATTGGAGTGGGTGTGCCGGGCCTCGTGGATCCGGTCAATGGGGTCGCAGTCCATTACAAGTACATCAATAATTGGAAAAATATCCCGCTGGCTGCTCCGCTTGCCCGGCGGTTTGGGGTCCCGGTGTATCTCGAGAATTGTGTGCGTTCGATGGCACTGGCCGAATTGTGGTTTGGCCAGGGACGCGGCGTGACGGACTGGCTTTGCTTTGGCATTCGCAGCGGCATCGGCGTGGGGATCGTGGCAGGCGGCCAACTTCAGCACGGCGCAACTTTCCGCGCGGGGGAAGTGGGGCGATGGTCCTGCCCGTTGTCATCCCGGACAGCAACTCATTTCTTTGATTCGGTGGCTTCGGATCGGCTCGAGCTGCAGGACATTGCCTCAGCGCGTGCCATCGTTGCCGCGCTGGAGCGGGGCCGCAAGGCAGGTGAGAAAAGTTTGTTATCCGCGAAGGAAGGCTCCGTTGATTTTTCCGACGTTGTGCAAGCGGCCTTGCAGCGGGACAAACTCACCGTCCAGATTGTCCAGGTCGCCGCCGAGGCCCTGGGTTGGGCCGTCGCCAAATTGGCGTTGGCATTGGATCCATCGCTGGTCATCCTGGCGGGCCCGCTTACATCCCTAGGCGACATTCTTCTGGATCCGTTGCGCGCGCGCGCGGAGCAGATTTTGCGCGCCGCCGCTGGCAGTGTTCCCAACATCGTCAGCTCCAGCATGGGCGAATACAGCGGCGCGCTCGGTGCGGCGGCGCTGGCCGTGCACGAATGGAAACCGGCGCGATGAGTCGAAATTTACAATTCAACCACGGATGCACACGGATGCACACGGATAAGAATCACCAACTCCCGCGCGGGCAAACACCAAACACCGAACACCAAGCTCCAAAGAAACACCAATTTTCAAACACCAATGGTCAACAAACCGCTCCACTTGAAATTTGGTGGTTGATGTTTTTCTGGTATTTGGTGTTTGGTGTTTGAATCCGTGTTCATCCGTGTTTATCCGTGGTTAACAGCGTTTACCAGATGAGTTCGCCAAGCGGCATCGAAGAAGCGGGGAAATCCAGCGAGTCCAACGCAAACTACGCCTGGGCCGAGTACCTCGATTGCATGGAGGGTGCTCCGGATACGGTTATTCTGGTGAAGGCCAAGCCGCAGCCCACGCCGGTTCTGGGCGTGGTCGTTTGCTTTGTAATCACCTTGGCGGCGTATTGGCTCAACGAGCGTCCCTTCTGGCCGTTCACAATTCAAGGAGGCCGCCATCCACTCGAACCGGTGATCATGTCCATGGTCGTGGGAATCCTGATCGGGAATCTCTGGACCCTTCCGGCCGCGCTCAAGCCCGGAGTAAAATTTTGCGTAAAGCAATTAATGCCCTTCGGCATCATTCTGCTGGGCGCCCGGTTGGACTTTAAGGAAATCGTGAAGGTCGGAGGAGTTGGCATTGCGCTGAGTTGCGCCGAGATCGTTCTGGCGCTGGCGATCATGATGTTGTTTATCCGCTGGCTCAAATTATCTGGCAAGCTGGGTGTCCTTTTGGGCATCGGAACGGCTATTTGCGGCGGGACAGCAATCGTGGCCGCGGCCCCGGTCATCGAGGCTGAGGAGAGCGACGTCGCGTTCGGCGTCGCCACCGTGGCCTTGCTGGGTTTGGTCGCGATGTTTGCGTTGCCCGTGCTGGGGCACTTCATGGCGCTGCCGCAAAAGGCTTTCGGCATGTGGGCCGGCCTGGCCATCCACCAAACCCCGCAGGTGGTAGCGGCAGGACTTGCTTATGGCGACCAGGCAGGGCTCACGGCTACTACTGTAAAAATATTCCGCGTTTGCCTTTTGGCTCCGGTAGTTTTCATTGCCGGGCTGGTTTACACTCGCCAGCAGATCCGTGCGGGTGGGGCTGGTTCGGGCCAAGTGGCTTCTGGTAAACAAACCAAACCGAAGGCAGTAAACTATTTCTCCCTTTTCCCGAAATTCGTCTTTGGGTTTCTCGGCGTGGCGTTGCTGCGCACCCTGGGTTGGTTGCCGGACGTTGCGGTCCATTTCCCGGAGCATGCCGCCGGCCTGGCCAGAGTACAGGGCGGGTTCAGCACCGCCTCCTCTGCCCAGTTGCTCGCCACCTTTCTCATCGTCATGAGCATGGCAGGCGTAGGTCTCGAAACCCACTTCTCCTCTATGCGAAAAACCGGTCTCCGCCCATTCTTCGCCGCCACGGCCAGCGCGCTCCTGATCGCCGTGGCCTCCCTGGCCGCGATCAAGCTCTTTCACATTTCGTAGCTGCCCGCAAGCTCCGGAAAGGCGGCGGGACGCGCCGTATTCCAACCCGCGCTGCGTAGCAGGACCCGCTTATAAGATCGCGAATCTTTTGGAGTGCGCGAGTCCTTTGACGCTTTGGATGGTTCGGGAGAAAGAGCCAAAGCGCCAGAGGACTGGCGCACTCCAAGACGCGTCGCGAGTCCGAATGGTCTTGGATCGCCGTACTGCAGGGGCGGGGACGGCCCCCCCATCCCGCAACCCTCGCGCAGCGACGCTCTGTCCACACAATAATCCAACACTCCACTAATCCATCAATCCACTCTTCGTGGAGTTTCTGATTGATTAAACCCTCTCGAAAAGCCATTTTATTTTCAATGCAAAAAAATCCTGAAAAGCTTGGGGTCATTTTCCTGGGCCGACGGAGGCCGGGGTTCGACATGGAATGGGGCGGCCAGATGGAACGGCGGGTCAGGTCCTGGCTCGAGAAGACCGATTTCTCGCTCTGCGAAGCATCGGAAAAAGTGGTGGATGATCCGTCCCTCCGCCGCTGCATGGCCATGTTCAACGACCAAAGGGTAGATGCAATCGTGCTGCTCCAAACCACGATGGGCGACGCCCGCCTCTCCCAAACCATGGCTCAACTTTGGCCGGGGCCCTTGATCCTATGGGCGACGCCGGAGAATCAGAGAGGCGACATGATCAGTTCCTGCTCATTGGTCGGCGTCCATTGTTGGGCTTCTGTTCTCCGGCAGATGCGACACCCATTCGAGCTGGTGAATGGAGACCCGGATGTTCCTGCTACTCGGCAACGGTTCCTCGAAGCGGTGCGCCTTGCTTTCACTGTCCGAGGCCTGAAAAAGGTACGCGTCGGCGTCATCGGCGGCCAGGCCCCAGGGTATTTCGCCATGGGCGCTGATCCTTTCAGCGTTCATGTTGGCACGGGCGCTTCCGTTCAGAGCTTCAGCCTCGTTGAATTTGGCAATATCGCAAACGAGATCACCGCTGAAGCCATCTCCGCAGACGTCGCGAAAGTCAAAACTCTCGGTTTGCCTCACAAAGACACAACGGACGACGACTTGCCAATGGCTTCCCGGCTTTATTTGGCTATGAAATCGTTTTTCGATAACGAGAACCTGGACGCAGTGACCATCCGTGAATGGCCTGAGATGCCCAACGTCTTTGGCCAATGGCCGTATTTCGGCGTCGCCCGGCTTGCGGACGAAGGCCGAGCGATTGGAATCGAAGGCGATGTTGACGGCGCGTTGTCGGCCTGGATCGCCGAAAGCCTGGGCCTTGGGCGCTGCTACTTGTCCGACTGGCTGGAGCATGACGCTGAAACGATCACGCTTTGGCACGGCGGCGCTGCACCAATGTCAATGTGTGAGCCGTTCGGAAGCCCGGGAGGCCCAAAGATCGCCCGCCATTTTAACATCAAAAAGCCGGCTGTTGTCGAGGGCACGATCCGCGCCGACATGCCCGTGACGGTGTACCGCTTTTGGCGCTGTGATGGAACGTATTTCGTCACCGCTCGCGAAGGCGAAACCATCAAGCCGCGCCGCCATCTCATGGCTACGAACGCGCTCGCCAGAATGAAAAACGACCCGGCCGAATGGTTCGCGGACCTCTGCCATGCCGGCATGCCCCACCACGTCGCGGTGGTCCAGGGCCACCATGCCGCCCTGCTCAAACGTGTCGCGCGGGTGATGAACATGCAGTTCGTGTAGGAGCCGGTGTAACTCGTTAAAACGTTAAAAAGTGAAAACGTTAAAACGGTGCAGCTCCCGATATCTTTGCCGAAAACCGACGAATACTCATCATCGTATTTCGAAATGGCCAGCTTCCGCAATTTCCGTCGAGCGCGGTTTCCGTTTCCACAGAGCGCGTTCAAGAAACGCAAAAATGGAGCGCACAACTCTGTTGTGCGTGGCTGTTGGCTGCGTTTGCCGCCAGGAGTCACGAACGACTCGCACAACAGAGTTGTGCGCTCCGATCTTGAACGCGCCGGCCGTTTCCACGTTTTAACGTTTTAACCTTTTAACCCTTTTAACGTATCAGCATCCACACAGCCATCGCCCTCGGCCTCGTCATCTACGTCGTTCTGACGACGGCCGTCTCTTTCTTCATGATGGCCCGCGTGCGAAAGCCGGCAGACTACCTGGTCGCCGGCCGCGGCCTGCCGTTTTGGGTGCTCACCGGCACTATCGTCGGCACTTGCATCGGAACCGGCGTCATCATCGGCGCCACGGGCCTGGCCTATAAACATGGCTGGGCCGGATGCGGGTGGCCCATAGGCCTCGGCCTTGGTACTTTAATCACGGGCCTGCTCTTCGCCGAAATGCGGCGCTATAAATTCATGACGCTCAGCGAAGAGGTCGCCTGCTATTACGAAGGCAATCGCCTCGTGACCGAGTTTTCTAACATCACCATATTCTTTTCCCAATTGTGCTGGCTCACGGTCCAAATCAAAGGCGGTGCCGCGGTGGTGGGAGTCGTGACGCGTCTGGATCCGAACCTTTGCATCGTGATCGCTGGCGCTGCAAAAGCCGCCATCTCCATCCCAGGCGGTCTTAAGGCCGTCGTCTATACAGACGTCCTTCAAACCATCATCCTGTTCTTCGGCTTCAGCCTCCTTATTCATTCTGCCCTCCAGGAAAGCGGTGGGCTGGCAGGGTTGCGCCAGGCCTCACCCCGGGATTATTTTTCTTTCCTCGGCGTTAAATCTACGGGGGTGTGGTACATGTTGAACCTGATCTTGGTTCTTGTTCTGAACCCGATCGCTGACCCGGGCCGGCGGCTCACCATGTACAGCGCCCGAACTGAGACCGGCGCAAAGTGGAGCATGGTCGTTTCAGGTTTGGTTGTGATTGTGTTCTCAGTCGCCATAGGGATTACAGGTATGTACACGTTCCACCTCAATCCAAATCTCGGTGACCGCGAACAGGCGCTGCCCTGGTTGGTAATGCACCAGTTGCCGCCATGGCTCGCCACTTTTGTTGTGGTAGCGATCGTTTCGGGCATGTCTTCCGCCGCGAACGGGAACGCCGCCGCAGCAGGCACATTCTTCGTTCGGCATATTTACCCCCTGTTTACCGGCGGCTATCCCAAACGACCGGTTGTGACCGCCCGCTGGGCTTTGCTGGTTGCCTTCTTTTTCTCGACGACCCTCGCTCTTTACATGGGAAACATCGTGGATTTCGTACAGAAGTTCCTGCCTCTGACCATGACCGGTCTGAGTGTAGTCATCCTTCTGGGCCGTTTGTGGTGTCGCGCCACCTGGCAAGGCGCTATGGCTGCGCTGATCATCACGCCTTTGGTTTCTCTAGTAGTCATGAAATTCACAGACCGTCCCGTCTTGCCGGCCTCCCTGGCTGGAGCCATAGCCCAGGTCATCGTCAGCCTTGTCACCGCGCCCAAACAGCGTAGCTTCGCCGAAGTCGCCGAAGCCATGACTCGCCAGCGCCAATCAATCGAAGGTGTTCCCTCCACCGAACTTGTAGCAGCCGAGGTAACGAGGCTCTAATTCAAAAATCCGAAATCCGAAAATCCGAAATCAATCAGGGCCTCGTTACCTCGGCTGCTACCAAATATTGAAAATGAAACTATTCAACGCCAAAAAAATCTGCGACCTCGCAGCCTCCAAGGGCTTCGGTGTCCCCGCCCTGAACAACAATGGTGGCTCCTACGACATCTGCCGCGCCATCATCGAATCGTGCGAAGAACTCAAATCGCCCCTCATCATACAGTGTTACGAGCCGAACCTGGAATACTGCGGGTTCGAATTTGCCGGCCAATTGATCCGCTTCCTCGCCGCGGATTCCACCATCCCTATTTCCATCGCGCTCGACCACGGCAAAACACCGCAATCCATCATCCGCGCCGTTAAAGCTGGGTTCAATCACGTCATGATTGATTACGCCGACAAATCTCTGGAGGAAAACGTCCGAGGTACCCAGCAAATCATCGACCTGGTCCGCCCACTGGGCATCAGCGTCGAAGCCGAGATCGGCCACATCATCAAAAGCGCCGATGGCTCGGCCCAGCACTTGCCGAAAGTCAGCGTCGCCGAGGCGAAGGAATTCGCTTCAAAAGTGGACGTGGACCTGCTGGCGATCGCCGACGGGAGTCTCCACGGCATCTTCGAGGAACAGCACGGCCTCGATTTCGACCTCATCTCGAAGGTCCGGGCCGTCGTCAAACAGCCCCTGGTCCAGCACGGCACGTGCGGCATCTCCATGGCCGACATTTCCAAATGTGTAAAGGCCGGAATGACCAAGATCAACTTCGGCGAGGGCATGCGCATGAATTTCATCCGTTACTACAACGAATTCAGCAAAACGCTGAATCACGAGCATCACAACTGGCGCATCGCCCGCGCCGCCAAAGACCGCCTCAAAGACGACCTCAAAGAAATCATCC
Source organism: Verrucomicrobiota bacterium (assembly GCA_003176045.1). Lineage (GTDB taxonomy): Bacteria > Verrucomicrobiota > Verrucomicrobiia > Limisphaerales > UBA8199 > PSRM01. The sequence goes on from PSRM01000060.1 coordinate 22,279, forward strand.
GCGCGTGCGGTTCAGAGGGGAAGGCGAGCTTGTTTTAGGGGGTTGGAACAGCTAGATTGACGTTATGACGACGCGCACTGCAACTATGAACGGTCTCACCAAGTCCGAGTGGAATTATCGCGAACGGATTGGTGATTCGATTCGTCAGTTGGACGTTATTCATAAAGACATCGTGCGGAAAAGGTTGTCGAGTCGCAAAACGAAGGCCCGTATAGATCGCAAGTTGAAGGAAATCCAAACGATCATTGACCGTGTTTAAGCAGCTATTTGATTATTTTCAGAAGCTTGTTTTGGTTGCTCACGAAACGCGGAGGAATCGGGAGGACACTGATGACTTGTACTTACGGGTCGAAAGCCTATGAATGAACGGGAGCAACACGAACGTGAGAAGTTCAGGCTGCAAGTCGAAAACGTTTTGCTTCGCTTCGAACGACTCCTCCCACCACCGGGCGATTCGAAAAAAGGAAAGTGAAGTGCCCCGCAGTTTGTCGGTACTAGAGAAGCTGCCAGCCAGAACTCATTCCCCCTTGCTCTGCCCCTCCAACCTCTTCTCGAACTCCGACAGAGAGAGTCGGCGTTTCCCATTCTTCAGATCCTCAAGGCGCTGGTCCATTTCCTCCATCTCCCCCGCGCTGTGCGGATAAAGCTTTTCGGAAAGGCAAACAAACAGGAAGTGTTGTTCTTCCTCTGACGCGTCATCTACAATCCGCTTCAGTTCAGCCTTACTCATGCAGCCATAATAGCAGAGACCCGCAGCCAGTTCAACAGAAGCTCCGGAACTCAAAATGAAACTATCAGTTATTCCCCTCGTCTTAGTCATTACTGTCACCTTTGCAAGCGCGGTCCATTCTCAGCTCCCAGTTACCGTTTCTGTAAACACTTCCTCTCCAGGCAATTTAATTTCAGACGACTTTATTGGCTTCAGCTTCGAGACCAGGCGCGTGAACCACGATAGCGATGGCGTGGCGGGTTACTTTTTCGATTCCACAAACACGCAGGCAGTTACACTTTTCCGTCAACTGGGAGTGAAATCGCTTCGGGTGGGAGGCGGTTCGGTGGATGATCCGGAAACGCCCATTCCAAACTCAAAGGATATTGATGCCTTGTTTCGCTTCGCCAAAGCGGCCGACGTTAAGGTGATATATTCTCTTCGCTTAAAGGACGCCAACGCTGCGCAAAATGTCTCGCTCGCAAAATATATCTGGGACAACTACCGGAGCTATCTGGATTGTTTTACCATCGGAAATGAGCCCAAACAATATGCTGCCTTTAGCCGGCAATGGAAAATCATGGCCGATGAGGTCGTGAAGGCGATTCCGGAGGCAAGGTTTTGCGGTCCGGCCCCGGTTTCATCCATGGATGGAGGCGCGCAACAGATTCGAAATTTTGCCAGCGATTTTGGGAAGACGGGCCTGATCAAATTTGTTACCGCACACGATTATCCGGGTGGGAATGCGTTGAGAAATGCCACCGACGGAAACAGTGGCCGCGATCAAATGCTGTCGGGCGCCTGGCTGGAACATTACCAGGGTTTTTACGACCAGTTTGTACCAGCGGTGTCAGCCCTGGGGCTCAAATACAAATACGACGAAGGCAGCAGCTTTTATAAAGGCGGGGCCAAAGACGCGAGCGACACCTTTGCGGCAGCCCTCTGGTGCCTCGACTTCATGCACTGGTGGGCTGCTCATGGTTGCTGCGGAATCAATTTCCACAATAACCGTTGGCCCATGTACAACATTACCATTTGCAAAGACGCCGCCGGAAATTACCAGAGCCGCCCCCAGGGCTACGGAATCAAAGC
>PSRM01000269.1 GCA_003176045.1 Verrucomicrobiota bacterium
GCAGGCCTGGCGCTGGCCCAGCCCACGCGTGGGTAAGAGCGGGGTTGATTCTGGCTAGCCTCCAGTTCCGGGGCATAACCTTGCCCCGCCGTCCCAAACTTAACACGTAAACTTTGTCGTTAACTTTATGGCCAATTAAATCCGGGATTATTCAAGCCCCCGCAAACCCACGCAAACGTACGCAAACCTACGCAACCCCCTTCCCCCATCCTCTTAATCTTAATCTTTCTCATAATCTTAATCCCCACTCCCGACAAGATGCCAATCCCCTCGACCCTCGACCCTCAACCCTCCCTCGACCTTCGACCTTGGACTTTGGACCACACCTGACACCTGACACCTGATATGGACAGCCTAACTCCGTCTAACTCAGCCTAACTCAGTCCAGGAAAACGTAACCCCTTGCAAATCAATGACGTTCTGGATACCCCCTCCCCCCCATGCAGCAGCAACACTCATCAGCGTGCGGATGGTATATCCAGTATCCAGCATCCAGCATCCAATATCCCTCCCTCACTCGCCCTCGACCCTCTCCCGACTTTGGACGTTGGACTTCGGACCTTGGACTTTTTTAACTGGCGAGTCAAACCAGGCCAAGAGGCCTAGCGAGAATTCGCCAGAAGTTCTTTGAAACACATTTGGTGCCGCATAGCGGCGCCGGAAGCCCGCACGCAAATCGGTGCCGGCTTCCATAGACACAACCAGCAAAGCCGCGATTCGCTCGCCCGGGCCCCGCCTGGGCGAGCGAGCGGGGACGCTGGAGACTTTACCTTCATTCCGCGCTCCGCATTCGATAGCCGCTCCCCTCGACCCTCTCCCGACTATGGACTGACTTCTTGTCGCGCCGACTCGTCTCGCCGGAGCCGGGCAGAGGCGGAAGCCTTGGCGTAGGCGGATGGCCTTTGGACGGCCCTTCACCTGCCAACCACGGCCTTGCACGGCCCGAAAGACGCGGAAATGGCTCAAAAGGCCGGTTTGCCCCATGTACCCCACCCCCCCGTTCAAAATGGCCGTTTTGGCCCTTTTGCTGAGAACTTAGTCGAAAACTTAATCGCAAACTTAATCGAGCCCTTTCCCATTAGCGTTAATTAGCGTTCATTACGCACAACTCCCTTATATCCGCGTAATCAGCGTAATCAGCGGTTAACCTGTTCTGCGCGTTTGTGCTCGATGAACCAGTAAACGACGGCGGAGACAAGGACAAGACCGGTCGCGGCAGCCAACTCTTTCCATTCCAGTGTCGTCAGCATCCAAACCATGATGGCGGCCGCGGCCAGCGGCAGCAAAGTGCCGCCGGGCGCGCGGAACGGCTCGCCGGCCATGGCGATGTTCCGTGCGCGCAATCGCAGCAAGCCCAGGCAACAAATGATATAGAGTAACAGGGTGCCGGAACTCGATATGATCAAAAGCTGGCGGAACGACCCGGATACAGAAACCAAAAAGCACGTCAGCAAATAAACGACGATCGCCACGGCCGGCGTGCCGAATCGCGGATGCACGGCGGAAAGTTTCCGTGGCAATTGCCCGGCTTCGGCCAGCGCATACACAATGCGCGGCGAGCAGAGCGCATCGCCGGCGAAATACCCCGTGGCCGACAGCACACCCGCCGCCCACAAAAGGCGGCCACCCCAGGGTCCGAACACCGCGGTCGCCGCAGCCGCCAGTGGGGCCTTGGCAGTCGCCAGGTCCGGTCCGAGAACACCCTGCGAGACCAATTGCAAACCGATATACAGCGCGGCGGTCAGTGTGAGAGCCAGCGCGACGGCTCGCGGAATCGTGCGGGCCGGATTTGCCACCTCTCCGCTGGCGCTTAGTCCGCTTTCGACTCCCATGAAGACAAAAAAGACCAGCACCGCTCCCTGGCCAATCAGTTTCAGCGGCGGCATGCCGCTCCAATGAAGATTTTGTGGATGAATGGCAAACGCGCCGGCCACCATCAGCACGACGAGAGGGACCAGTTTAATAACTGCTGTCGCCACAGAAAATCGGGCCCCGAGGCGCGTGCCGCGGATGTTGACCACCGCAAGCAGCGTGAACAGGCCGGCTAGAAAAAGCATCCGCGGCGCGCTCTGTTCGAAAATGGGCCAGGGGACGGCGAGTGTGTCGGCCAGGAAATTCGCGACTGCGGCTGCCGCGAAGACGCTGTTCGCAGACCAGAGCAGTGTGCCCGCGATTCCACCCACGACCGGCCCAAAGGCGACGCGCCCGTAAGCATACACTCCACCCGACTCCGTGACCCGGCTGCCGACCTCGGCGAAGCACAGCCCCATCAGGGTGACGAGCACCGCGCACACCAGGTATGCCAGAATAGCCGACGGCCCCATCAACGCCGCCACCATCCCAGGCAGCGCGAAGATGCCTGAACCCACGATGGAATTGAATGAAGCGAACCCGAGGCCGGTTACTCCTATGACGCGTTGGAGGTGCGGTGCCGCGGTGTTATCGGGCACGCCCGATGGATCGGCAGGTTGAGATCCTGTTTCTGGCACCGCACGTTGACTTACACCAAAGGACATGGCATTCTGAAGGCAGAAGAATAGACGGAATAATGCGTAAAACCTCGCAAAATCGGCGCAAAAGATTGGGCTACCCGAAAGGATCCAATGGCACAAAATGGGCCGCCGAAAATCGTAAGAAGGCCAGCGCACTCGATGATGCGGAACGCGCTGCTTTATTCAGAAGCGGCATCTTAAGACTCTATGGCGGAATCGCATGAGGTTGAGTATCCGCGTAATCAGCGTCATCCGCGGTTAATTTTGCTTTGGTTGCGGTTTTGCCGCGCTGCGAAATATCCGCACTAGAAGTCTTTCAGGATTTCGCGGGCTGCATTGGCGCCGCAGGCGCCCATGACGCCGCCGCCGGGGTGGGTGGCGGCGCCGCAGAGATAAAGTCCTTTGATGGGTGTGCGATAGTCGGCGTAACCGGGCAGCGGGCGCATAAAACCCAGACTGGAAATTGACATGGCTCCTTGCATGATGTTGCCGCCAGTGAGGCCGAAGGTGGATTCGAGATCGGCTGGCGAGAGCACCTGGTAGCTGAGGACCGATTTGCGGAAGTTGGGGGCGTATTCGGTCATAATATCAATGCAGCGTTCGGCGTAGCGGCGCTTGTTTTCTTCGAGCGTCCCCGCGTCGGGTGCGAGTTTGTAGGGAAAGTATTGGGTGAACATGGACATCACATGCCTGCCCTTCGGCGCAACGGAATCGTCGAGGGAACTGGGAATGGTGGCTTCGATGACGGGGTTTTTGGAGATGTAACCGTACTTGGCGCAATCGAACGCGGTTTCGATATACGCGCGGTTGGGGCTGATGTGAATAGTGCCGTGGTGTTGCGGGCCGACGCCGACGCCTGGGAGACAAGTGAAGTTCGGGACTTCAGAAAGCGCCAGGTTGATTTTGCAGCTCGCGCTGGAGTAATCCAGATGTTTCACCGACTCCACGAAAGCAGCGGGCAACTCGTTGCCAGCTATGAGCCGCAGGAATGTGGCGCTGGCATCCAGGCAAGACACAATTTTGCCGGCCCGAAATTCGCTGCCGTCGGCCAGCGCGACGCCCGAGGCCCGGCCATCCTTCACGAGGATGCGCGAGACGGGTGCGTTGACCCTGATTTCGGCGCCGCGTTCCCTGGCCGCGGAAGCAATGGCTTCCGAGAGAGCGCCCATGCCGCCGCGCACGTAGCCCCAAACACCGCGCACACCGTCACATTCGCCCATGACGTGATGGAAGAGCACATAGGCTGTTCCCGGCATGGAAGGAGTGGCCATCGCGCCGATGATGGCGTCGGTGGAAAGGGTGGTCTTGAGTTCCTCGGATTCGAACCAGCGATCCAGAATCGGATTGGCCGCACCCGTGAGGATTTCGAGTGCCGCAGGACCATCGGCGCCCAACTTGCGGAAATCCCAGGCGGTCCGGGCCAGGCGCAGCAAATTGCCGGGCGCGTTCGACCAGGGGTTGGGCGGCGTCTGCATCAACATCGGTTCGAGGAACGCGGCGATGCGTTCGAGCATGGCTTCGTACTTGGGCAGGTTATCGGCGTCCTTCTTCGAGAACTTTGACACCTCGCGATGAGTCATGGCTTTGTCCGGCCCCATGAGCAGACAACGGCCATCCGGCAAAGGCGTGAAGCTCGAGGGGCTGCGAGGGATCATACTGAAGCCATGGCGCTTCAGCTCGAGATCGCGGATAATCTCCGGGCGGAAGAGGCTGTTGACGTAGCTTGCAGTGGAAACTTTGAAGCCCGGCCAAAGTTCCTCGGTGACGGCGCACCCGCCGACCAATTCACGCTTTTCGAGCACCAGGACTTTCCGGCCAGCGCGGGCGAAATAGGCCGCGGCGACCAGGCCATTATGCCCCGCGCCGATGATGATGGCGTCGTATTGAGAACTCATTTAACCTGAACGGTCGTGCACCGATCATTACATAGAACATCGCCAATTCCATGAAAATAAAACTGAACATCAGTTTCAACTTGCTTCAGGCTTGCGCGCGCAACCCAAGAAGGCCAGCATCAGAACATGAACACTTGGAAATCCATCAACGTTAGTCCGCAGGCTTATCGCGCATTTAGCGACCCCAAACGGTCGGCAATGAAGATTGGCCTGGTCATTGTCATGGCGGTTGCGGCGATGCCCGCGCGGGCGGACGACGACGCAGTGAAACGCGAATTGGCGGCGCAATACCAAAAGGTGACGGTCGCGTTCCAGAACAAGGACGTGAAAGCGTATGACGCATTACTGGCACCCGACTTTGCGAACCACCTGCCAAATGGAAAGACGCTGTCTCGCCAGCAGGTGCTGGCCGATTTCCAGCGTCAGTCTGCCAATTCACGGGAAGTGACCTGGACGCGTAAGATCGAGAAGCTGGAAAACGCCCCCGAGGGCATGCTTGCGACCGTCAGTGGCAAGTTCCACGGCCTGGTTACCGATCCTCAGGGCAAGGAACACAAATTCGAGATGGCCGCCACCACGAAGGATTTGTGGGAAAAGGCGAGCGGTAGCTGGCGCCTTAAGCGCGCTGACCTCCAGAAAATGGACGCCAACATGGACGGCAAATCCCTGTCTGCTCCCGAGCGGAAGTAGTCTCCGCTGGGCTCAAATTGGTACTCACTCTTGTTCCTCAATTAATTCCTTTACCAAATACTCTAAACTACCTTTCTTAAGGTCGGGATGGTCGGCGAGGAGAGAATCGGAAAATGATGTAACGCCGGTGCGGCGGAGGATGCCTTTCTTATCCACGAGCCATTTTGTGGGGACGCCGCTGATACCGAAGCGGAAGCTCAGGTCATTGTTCCAATGTTTGCCGTCAAAATATTGCGGCCAGGGCATCCCCTTCTTTTTGGTGAATTCGAGCAACTCGTCCTTTTTCTCGTCCAGACTAATCCCAATGATCTCAAAACCTTTCGCATGGTAGGCGTCGTAAACCTTCTTGAGATTCGGAACGTCAGCGACGCATGGCGCGCACCAGGTGGCCCAGAAATCCACCAGCACCACTTTGCCTTTCATCTGTTTCAAATCCACTTTGGTGCCATCAACAGCCGTGAAGCTGACGTCGAGGGGTTTGCCGATTTCGTATGCCTTCCGGCCGGAAAGTATGTTCTGCGCCTCGGCTTTAATAACTGCCGACGCCTGGGGATGTTTGGCAACTCTCTCTGCTATAGAACGTTTCTCTGCAGGGGTGAGTTCACGGCCTGATTTGGCCTGGAGCAGGAGCATCTTGAAAATGGCTTCCTTATCGGGGAGTACGTCAACTGCTGCGAAGAATCCTTCCATGTAGGCCTTTTCAAACTCGGCCGAGCCCTGGCTGAGATTGCGCTTGCCGCTGCTCTTGGCCCATTGTGCGATATGATTGATAACAAACGTGTGCAATTTGAGTTCCTCGGGAATCTTAGGATCCTTGAGAGCCTCGGTCGCATTCTGTTGCAACTTCCCGGCTGCCGTCTCGTCACCGGCCAGGGTGGCCTCGTAAAGACCGATATTGCCGAGTGCTTGCGCATCCTCTATGTGTTTGGATTTGGGGTAATCTTTTAGAAATTGGTTCACCAGAGCCGACATTTTAAGACCGGCCTCTCGCCGCACTTTGAGGTCTGCGTCGGTGGGATTCTCTTCCCCGGCTTGCGTCTTCTGCATCTGCTCAGTAATTGCCGCAAACGCTTTGTCCTCCGCCGACTGGGCTGGAGTATCGCTCTGCTGGCCACAGATTGGGAACGCGAGGGAAACGATTGCCAAAAGGAACCAATATCTGCCCGTATTCATGCCATCGGGATAGGGATTACGAACTGGTGTGTAAAGCCGCAAATAAAGTGGCTTGAGCTCGCGATCCAAAAAGCCATCGGTCATTAGCGGCAGGTTTGGGAGTGAGTGGACATGTCCGCGCTTTGGCTGCGCGACATGTCGCGCAGTTCCAAAGCGGTGACATGTCACCGCACTCCAAATCCGCCTGCATCGTGCTGTTGCTCGCCAAGCAATTTTTGGCTGGAATTGGGCATTGAATGCGTGATATGCTAAAAGCGGTCGAATGAGCTCCCGCGACAAATTCCTCGGTTCTTTGCGTCGCATTTTCAGTCTGTGATCATTGCCCGTCCTATGCGCCACATTTTCGCAGTAATTTCCGCGGCCGCGGTTTTGCTCAGGTTTGCCGGGACCGGCGTTTCCGGAACACTTTACTGGGACACTGACGGCTCGGCTGCGGGCGATAATGCTTCTACTGGGGCGAACCTGGGAGGCTCAGGGGCGTGGAACACAGCGGCGGCGAACTGGTGGAGTAGCGGGGCGGTGGCGCTCCAGGCCTGGGGCGATGGCAGCGATGCGATTTTCTGGGGGACGGCGGGGGCGGTCAGTGCTTCGGCGGTCTCCCCCGATAGCCTCACCTTCAAGAGCACGGGCTACTCGATCGACTCCGGCCCGATCACGATGATTGGAACGCCGTCCAATTTCACGGTGGATTCCAACGTTACAGCTACCATCAATGCGACCATCAGCGGGACCAACACAATGTGGAAGCTTGGCGCGGGGACGCTCATTTTGGCCAACACCAATAATCTCAACAACGCCACCACCAATGGCGGCGGTTGGCGCATCGAAGGCGGCGGCACACTGCAGATCAGCGCCGATACTTCTCTGGGCGCAGCTTTGCCCGATACTGCACGCAATACCGTCACCGACATCTCGTTCAATCAATCCACGATTCAGGCAGGAACATCGCTCGTCATCAGTCAGAATCGCCGCACCAAGATCAACACCAACGTCTCTACGAACGCCGGCGACGCGATCATTGACGTGCATGGATATGTGGTCACGTGGTACGGATCGCTTCAGGGCGGGCCGGGCTCGTTGCGGGTCAGGAGCAGTGACAATCCGGGCGGCATGCTCATCCTTGGCACGGACAAAATCGCGAGCATCAATCCGTGGGGCAGCACCCTGGCGGCCGGCACGGTGAACCTGACGATTCAGGACGGGAGCATCGTGCAAACTTCCGGCACCGTGACACCTACGGGAGGTGAGCTGGGCAGCGAAACCAATACCAGCGGCGCGGCTCTGGCTATCCTGCTTGATAACGGCCAAATCCGATCCGAGTCCGGCGGTTATGCTTTCATGCGCAATCTCATGCTCGGCGCCGGCGGTGGCAGTCTGGATACCGGCGCGTGGGACCAAACGTTCCTGGGCGCCATCTCCGGCTCGGGCTCGCTGACCAAATGGGGCACGGGAAATTTGATTCTCGATAACACGAGCGCTGGCTGGACGGGCGGCACTTTCATTCATAGCGGCACGCTTGTGCTTGGCCGCAACGGTTCCAATGGCATGCTCCCTGGCACCATCGCCAATCCCTATTCCATTTCGATCGATGCCGGCGCAACTTTCAAATTCAGCCGCGGATCGAACAAATCGTTTTTCGACATTTTTTCCGGCGCCGGCGGCGTTGTCGTGGCCAACTCGCCGACTGCGAAAGTCCGGCTTGTGTCGGATAGCACTTACACCGGACCGACGACCATCGGCTCGGGCATCCTAATGATTGGCCAGGGCAATCCGGGTGAACCGGGTTCGATCGCCAGCCCGATGGTGAACAACAGCGGCGAGCTGGACTTCAATCGCGTCGAAGACCTCACCTACGCCGGCGCCATCAGCGGTCCGGGCATCCTGACGAAACAAGCCGCTGGAAAACTGACGTTGTCGGGCACCAACTCTTACACTGGATTCACCGGCGTCAATGCAGGCAGCCTCATTGTGGCAGGCATTCTCGGGAACAGCGCCGTATTCGTGACCAACGGCATCCTGGGCGGCAACGGCCTTATCCAGGGTCCAGTCACGATACTACCCAGCGGCACTCTTTCTCCGGGGACTTCCATTGGCGCGCTAACCATCAGCAATTCGCTCACGCTCTCCGGTACAACAGCCATAGAACTCAATGTGGCCGCGAATACAAATGACCTGGTTCGCGGCCTCACCAGCGTTGCTTATGGCGGCACACTCACGCTCTCAAATCTGGCCGGCACATTCACGGCACCCAGCGGTTTCAAATTATTCAGCGCCAACTCCTACACTGGCCGTTTCGCAACACTCACCCCAACCAATCCGGCCTCAGGTCTCGGGTGGAACACGAACACTCTTTCAACAGATGGGACGCTGCGCATCCTCAGCATCGCCCCAGTTTCAATCTCGAATGCGATCTCCGGAAATAATCTCACTCTCTCATGGCCTGCCGATCACACCGGTTGGCGGCTCCAATCAAAAACGAATTTCATTTCCGGCAGCAACTGGGCTGATGTGCCGAACTCTGCGATCACAAACCAGGTAACGATCATTCTGAACCCAGGCACGGCCAGTGCTTTTTACCGGCTGGTGTACCCGTGATTTTTCGCTCCGAACCTGACTAGCGCTTTTGAACTTCTAATCCCGCAGGGATGAAAGAAAATAGCCCACCGTTTCAACGGTGGGAGAACGGTCCGATGTGGAATAAGTCCCGTCAGGGACGACAGAAACCGCTTTTTCTGTCGTCCCTAACGGGACTCCTGCTGTTCAACCTCTTTCAACCCAGCGTTGAAACGCTGGGCTATTTTCTGTCGTCCCTGCGGGACTCGCCCTGACTCACAGCGCAGCGAGCAGAGCCGCGATCTTGGCCGCGTTTTCAGCTGAGGTGTCAATTTCGAGCTTCAACACGTCACAGAACGCTTTGGCGTGAAGGCTGAACTTGCCTTCTCGATCAACGGAAACGGGATGGGGATCGCCGGTGCGCTCGTCGCACGCGACCCGCTCGCCAAATGGTGCAGCGACCTGAGTAAGCGCCAAAATTCGCCGGGCATTGGCTTCATCATGGCGGGCCTGATTGCGCCGCCGCATCGAGGCACTGACTAGATCCTTGAGTCCGTGGCGGATCCTTCGAACACATAGGGAATAGACAATGGCCAGAACGCCGAGGCCAGCGATTGATTCCATGAGAATCGATTTCGACTTGTGATGGCGGTAAAGAGCGTCTGCCTGCGCTTGTTCGACCTCGATGGCTGCCGCTTTCAAAGGATCAAAATGGAAGTGTTCCTGAATGGCTGGCTCCAGATCTTTCAGCTTTGCTGTCCCCAAACCGTGGCTGTGGTCGAAAGCAATGTGTGTGGCGGTCACCTCGGTAATGGTCACGTCCTTGTACACCTCCATGCCCACCTTCAGCTCAGGCAATTTTTCTTCCGCACCGGCCAACAGAGGCACTGTCACGGCCAGGACTACCAGTACAGTTCTTAGGCTCATATCTCTGGCCCTTCTGAGCAGCTTTCGGGCCGAAATCGGGAGATCTTGGCTGCATTTTTACACGAAAGAAGTCAGTTCAGGGGTCGCTACGCGACCCGCCAACCGCTCATTGGCTGTCCCCGTGGGCTGAAGCCCACGGCTACTTTCAAGAGATCGCTACGCGATCCAGCTAGATGAAAAGAGCCGGCTCTTTGTTTCTTTGTTTCTTTGTTGTGGAATGATTTAGCTCATGGCCGCCTCGCCCCGGCCGTTATATTTTTTTCCTCTGTTTTCTCTGTTTCCTCATGTTCAACTCTTTTCTGGTCCCTCCTTCTGCTTTTCCACCACCCGCTCGATGCGCCGGTCCGGGATGAACCAAATGGTTGCGACCAGGACATAAAGACCATTCGAAATCCACGAACTCACGAACGCCAGCGGGATGGCGATAAGATAAAGAACAGGCGAGAGCTTCCCTTTCCAATCGGTGCCAATAGCCGCAGCCAAAAAGGACCCGGCGCCCTGTTGCGCGATGATGGAACGTTGGAGGATATAGTAGGAAATGGCGGCCATGAACAGGACCAGCCCATACACGGCTGTGGGAGTGGCCGCCAAATGGTTCTGGCCCATCCAGCCCGTAGTGAAAGGAAAGAGGGACAGCCAAAAAAGCAGATGCAGGTTCGCCCACAGGATGCGGCCATTTACCTTGTGCGTGGAATGAAACATGTGATGATGATTGTTCCAATAAATCCCCACGTACACGAAACTGAGCAAGTAAGTCAGAAAGACCGGCAGCACCGGCCGCAGCGCGTCCAAATCCGGTTTCTGCGGCACGCGCAACTCCAACACCATGATGGTGATAATGATGGCCAGCACGCCGTCGCTAAACGCTTCGAGCCGGTTTTTGGTCACCGGGAGATGGAAACAGAATGTGAGAAAAGTGGCAAAAGTATTAGCATGACAGCAGATGAGCACCATCCGCACTTTCAACGTAGAGGCAGCACTCCCCTCGCTGGACGAAGCCCGGCGCGCTGTAATTGAGGAAATCAGGAACGCAAAGCGGTCGGGTGCAAGGGTCTTGAAGGTGATTCATGGTTACGGTTCGTCTGGCAAAGGCGGCGTGCTCGGTGTTGGCTTGAGGAAATCGTTCGGCCTGCGGAAGAAGGAGGGCGTTATCAGGGACTTCATTGCAGGCGAGGATTTTACGATCTTTAATGAAACCGTGTTGGACCTGCTCGAAGCGGTGCCGGATTTGCGTGGGGACCCGGATTTGGGCGCGACGAATGAGGGCGTGACTGTTCTATGGCTGAAATAGGCCTCTTGTAGCAGCCGAGGTAACGAGGCTCGAATCTTTTTGTAACCCGCTCGTGCACAGCATTTCAGAGCCTCGTCACCTCGGCTGCTACAAGGTTTTTGGATTTTCGACGCTTTTGCCGATTAGCTCGTCCGGCAGAATACGGATTGACATCAAGGGTCATTGTGTTCATCATAAGATCAAAAGAACTGAGTCCCACCAACGATGTATGCCTCCTGCATTAGCGCCCGGAGCGCGGGCGCGAAGCAAAACAACCCTCGTCTTATTTATGAACCAAATGAATCGCAGATCAATATTGTCCTGGCTGGGGGTCATGGCCGCCGGCACGGTCGCTTCTTTACGGGCGCGCGCAGATGCGCCGCCGCGCAAAGACGCACGAATTCTATCGTTCGAAAGCTTCCGGGTTGCGCATCCGGACCATGTTCAGTCTTTGCACACTTACCTTGAGAGCGGAGTCCTTCCGGCCCTTCGGCAGGTTCACGCGGGTCCCCGAATGGTGTTCGAGGCCCTTGTTGCCCCGCATGCTCCTGAAGTGCTGTTGCTGTCGTCCTTTTCGAGTTTCGAAGAGGTGCTTGAAGTGAATAGCAAGATGGCTGCAAATGTGGGAACGCGCCGGACTCGCGCTGGTTTGGAGTCGGCAAGTGCTGCCGTGCTTGAAGATGTGCAGTCTCAATTAATGACCGTACTGGGCGACACCTTTTGCGCTCCGGCGGGCTCGCAACACCTGAGGGCGGGCGTGTTTGAGCTTCGCTCCTATCACGCTGCCGCATGGCAGAATGCTCCACCGGCCGCAGTGAGCGCGATTTTCGCTCGTGCCGGTGTCCAGCCGATCGTGAACGCGGCCACCGCCGCCGGCGAGCACATGCCCAAGTTCACCTACCTGATTCCCTTCGAAAGCCTTGCTGCCCGGCAGGAGGCCTGGGCCCGGGTAGATGCGGACCCGGCCTGGGCGGAGCTTCAACGGGACTCCATAGCAAAGTGCGGGGCGCGCGTGAAGGTGACCGCGAAGTCAATCTACAAACTGGCGCCTTACTCCCCGGTGGCATAGGCAAAAAAATGAAACCCATGGGCTGGACTTTCAAGATCTATCCAACTATCGGCATCGCCAGGCTGGGCAACTGCCCGAACGATGGCGTATCGGACTTCTACGTAGGTCCCGAGGTCCCGGGCTCGGTGATTGTTCCGCAGAACGGGTATAAGGACTCCCAGGGCAGGGTGCGGCGCCAGGCCGCCCGCTTCCACATCTACTGTTGGGAAGATGGCGTCTTTATGGGAGAGATTGATTCCAGTGCGGCGACCATCACCTGGACTGTGGAACTGGCCAATACCAAGGCCGCCTTCAACCAATTCCACGGAGTCGGGCATACTAATGGCCCTTTGCGAAACGCTGCTGTTTCTGATCGCACATCGCTGATGATCAAGCCCGGTCCCAGAACAATCGGCCTCGGCGGGCAGGCGTTGTTCAACACTGGCCAGTTCCTTGGCACCGCGGTTCCTCTGGGCGAAATCCAGACCGACGCCAATGGCCGCCTTCTTGTTCTCGGCGGCTTCGGCGCCTCCAACTCTCCGACTAACGCCGCCATCACCACCTTTGCAAATAATGACGGGTGGCATGACGACGTCTCTGACGGTCCGGTTAACGCGACTGTCAGGATTGGCGGCCAGACATATCAGGCCGAAGGGGCATGGGTCATCTGCCCCCCGACGCGCTTTGCACCGCCCATCCCACATCCCATTTCCCTGTATGACACGCTGCTCCAGGCCATGGTGGACCGGTATGGGTATCAGGTTCCCGCGACACCGTCGTTTACCAACGACATTTACCCCCTCTTGCGCAGCCAACTTGCTAACCAATGGGTCAGTTCCAAGCTTTCTGCCAGTTACTACGCCGCGTTGTCGGCGGTAATTCCGCCGCCTGCAACAGCCGCGCAGCGTCAGGCGATTTTTCAGCAGTTCCGGCCGCCATCCACGCCTCCGACCCAAACCACTTCGAAAGAGATGCCGGCAATTTGGACCGACTATTTCGCCGACCTCAAGAACAACGGTTGGGTGAATCATCCTTTGACGGTCACACAGTATAACAGCCTGGCAGCCTGGGCTGCGGGCAATTTCGTGAACGATTGGGTTGGTTATCCATCGCCCGGCACAGCCTACACACCGGACGGCCTGACTCGCGCAGCCTTGGAGAACTGCAGTGGCGGGCCATTCTTCCCGGGCATAGAGACCAGCTTTCTTACCCGCGACCAGTATCCATTCATCGAACCTTTCCGGCTCGATGGGACAGCGCTGCAAGCCGGCGATCTGACGAAGCAAAACGCAGTGCCGTGGCAAACCGATTTCTACGACTGTGATTTCCAGTCGCCTCTGTCCTGGTGGCCCGCGGCGCGGCCCGAGGATGTTTTCCCGTCCGGGTCATCCAAATACGCTGGCTGGGAACGCGGCGTGAAGTCACCCGCAGCTATGATTCAGCTCTGGAGTGGCCTTGGGTTTTTAGTCCAGAGTGGGAACGCGGTAGTGGAGATTGACCGGACGATATAGTGCGAATTTGCACAAATAAGCGCGACCCGGAACGCCACGTGAGGGCACGCGGCCTACAAGACTGTAGGCCGCGTGCCCTCACGCGGCGTTGACGCGAACTTTTGCAAGCGTGTACTAATCCGCCCGTGAGGCAATCGTTTGACGCGCTGGTGGCTGGCGGCGGACCTGCCGGTTCGACGACCGCACTCGAATTATCCAGACTCGGCTTCTCCGTCGCTCTGGTCGAGCAGGACGACTACCGCACATTCCGCGTCGGAGAAACTCTGCCGCCCATCATCCGCAACCGTTTGACCAGCCTGGGACTCTGGGAACAGTTCCTGGCATCCGAGCCATTGCGGTCGCACGGAATCCGCTCGGCCTGGGAAGGCGCAAACCCGCGAGAGCAGGACTTTCTGCGCAATCCGTACGGATGCGGTTGGCATGTGGACCGCGCCCGCTTTGATGCCCTGCTCGCTCACGCCGCGGCCCAGCGGGGTGCCAAGTTGTTTCTTTCGGCGCGGATCAGTTCAATCCATGAACCCCCTGGTAGCGCGGGCATCTTGCCCGAGAGAGTAACTGATTCCAGACACGCGGGTAAGATGGCCGTGGCACGGCGGGCCAACGCGCCCCCAGGTGTATGGCTGCTGGACTGCACCATTAATGGAAAAGGTGTGGCTCTCAGCGGCAGAATGGTGGTGGATGCCACCGGACGCAGAGCGGTGGTTGCCAGCCAGTTGGGCGCGCACGCTCACGTCGCTGATCGGCTCATCGGCGCGGTCTCCGTATGCCCCGGCAATGAAACTGAGCATTGGACTTTGATCGAAGCAGCGGAGGAGGGATGGTGGTATTCCGCCCCGCTTCCAGGCGGGCGCATGATATTCACCTACATGACAGATTCGGATTTATGGAAGGAGGCCCGCTGGGCCGAACTGTTGGCCTCCGCGCCGCTGACCTCGGAGCGTGCAAACGGCTTCCGAATTCCGCCGCCGGCGCACCTTTTCCCGGCCGCGACCCTCATCCGACAACCTGTCGCGGGGGCCGACTGGATTGCGGTGGGAGATGCCGCCCTTGCGTTCGATCCACTCTCAGGTCAGGGAGTAATTAAGTCCATAGACTGCGGCATGAAGGCCGCCGCCACCATCGCGCGCCACTTAAAAGGTGACTCCAGTGCTTTGGCCGAATATGAAACATGGGTCAAGGATTCCCACCGCACCTATCTCACCGAGCGAAGCCAATTTTACCGCAGCGTCCAGCGCTGGCCGCAAGCCCGATTTTGGAAACGGCGAGCTGCCCACCATAGGGGTGGGGACGGCCTCGTCCCCATGGTCGCTCGGGATTCGGCTGGCCTGTGGGGACGAGACCGTCCCCACCCCTGAACTACCCGCGCGAATGGTGGTACTGGCAAGATGCGCCCGATCTAACCTGAGATCACCGGTTTTATTTGCCACAGGGGCTGAATCCTGTCTAACTGCCCGAATGACCATCTCACAACTATTCAAGGCTCGGCTCGGTCACCTCTTAGTTACACTACTTTTGGCCTTGGGGTGGACACTGCGCGGGGCGGAGCGGCGGCCGAATTTTCTGTTTATCTACACGGACGACCAAAGATGGGATGCGCTTGGGGTGGTGCAGCGGGAGCAGGGCGAGCGGGGACGGTTTCCGTGGTTTAAGACGCCGGCGATGGACCGCTTGGCATCTGAGGGCGTGCGCTTCAGGCACGCGTTCGTGACGCTGTCGCTGTGCGCCCCCAGCCGCACTGCGTTCCTGACAGGCCGGTACAATCATCTTAATGGCGTGTGCAACAATCACACTCCTTTCCCCGCGAATAATGTGACCTACGCCACATTGCTGCGCGCGGCGGGTTATACCACCGGCTACATCGGCAAGTGGCACATGGACGGGCAACGAGGACAACGTCCTGGATTCGATTACTCGGCCAGCTTCATCGGCCAGGGTCGTTATTGGGATTGCCCCTTCGAGATCAATGGCCAGGCGCAGGCAACCACCGGATGGGTGGATGACGTGGCGACAGATTTCGCGACCGAGTTTCTGAAACGCAACACCAACAAACCTTTTGCCCTGATCATTGGTTACAAGGCGCCGCACGGGCCGTGCGATCCTCCTGAACGCGCAAAGGACCGGTTCGAGGGCGAGAGGGCCAGACCGGTGCCCAGCCTTGGCGTTACGGCCATCTACAGGGAAGCAGTGACGAACGAGACAAAGGCGGGAGCGGCGCCCGGGACAAACGATCAAGGCAGCACAGTGCGAGTGAACCTGAACTATTTCCGGTGCATCTCCGCAGCGGACGACAACCTGGATCGAGTGCTCAAGACGCTGGACACTCTTGGACTGGCGGAAAGTACGGTGGTGGTGTTTTGCAGCGACAATGGCTTCTATATGGGAGAGCATCGGCTAGGAGACAAAAGGTCGGTCTATGACGACTCGCTACTCATCCCGATGATCGTGCGCTACCCGAAACTTTTTCCCAAAGGGAAGGCCCTTGACCAGATGGTGCTGAACATAGACATTGCGCCGACGTTCCTGGAACTGGCCGGAGTGAGCGTGCCCTCGTCAATGCAAGGCCGAAGCTGGGTGCCGCTGTTGACGGGCAGGAGCAGCGACTGGCGCAAAGCGTTCTTTTGCGAATACTTTCGCGAGCAAGGCTATCCGGGCACGCCGACCGTGGTGGGTATCCGGACAGATACTGCAAAGCTGATCAAGTATCCCGGTCATGAAACCTGGACGGAGCTGTTCGACTTAGTAGCCGATCCTTACGAGATAAAAAACCTGGCGCACGATCCGAAACAGAAATCGCTGCTCAAGACGATGCTCACTGAATTCGCGCGCCAGGAGAAAGCCGTGGACTTTCGTGTCCCCGATTACGCCGATGAAGTCAGGATTCCGGGCCTGGAGAATGAGGAGCCCAAGGCGGGGAAGAAAGGGAAGAAGAGGCAGTGACGGGGAAAGTTTCAGGTGTCAGGTGTCAGGTGTCAAGTGTCAAGTGTCAAGTGTCAGGTGCCAAGAGTGTCTTACCAGGGGCGGGAGAGGCGGAAGCCGTAATACCTTTCGCCGACGTCGGCTTCGACGGACCACTTTTTGTAGGGGCGGGTGAAGAGGAAGCTGCTGCCGATGCCGATGGCGGCGCCGGCGATGACGTCGTGGGGATGATGTTCTTTGGCTTCAACACGGCTGTACGCGACGAAGGAGGCGAGTGCGTAGGCGGGAATGCCGTATTCCCAGCCGTAGCGTTTGCGCAGGAATTCGGCGGCGGAAAAAGAGATCGAGGTATGGGCGGAGGGAAAGCTTTGAGAGCCGCCATTGGGACGCGTTTCGCTGATGGAGTATTTAAGAATATAGGTTACTGCGAGAGTAAGGCCGGCTGATTCGGCGAACTGGATGGTGCCGCGGGTGTCGCGGTATCCAATCCCCAGCTTTTCTTCGGCGCCGCCGAGCCAGTCAGCGACGGCACCGCCGCCTTCGGAGCGAGGGTAGGCAAGTGTGAAACCGCCGGCGGTCACGGGCAGCAGGATTTGCAGGATGTCGCCGGTTTTCGCGATGGTGTCGGAGGCGTGGGAAGTGGGGACGGAGAGGACGCACGCGAGGACAAGCAAAAGCGGCGGGATGCGCCGCACGCGCCCGTAGTGCGGCACGCCGCGAGGCAGAACACGCTGCCAATATGCCGACTCTTTTGGAGCGCGCTCCCGATCCATCGAGACCGCTTTGGATGATTTTGGAGAAAAAGCCAAAGCGGCACAGGAGTGCCGCACTCCAAGACGCTTCGCGAAATTCGCGGCGTTTGGACTGCGGAAAGTCTCTGGAGTCAAGTCAGTCAAGCAGAGTTTAATGAGCACAAAATCCTGTCAAGTTGCCGGGCGTGAACATCGAGGCTACCTTCTGTCCAAATTACGAAATTTGCAAGGGAAGTTTTTTCCGAAATGGGCAATTGCGCGCTAATGCGCAGGTCAATTTCTTTGTCCGACCAACCGCGAGGGCGGAGCCGTTCGCGCTGGGTAACGGACGTGCAGGCAACGCAGAGGGTGGCGTCGAGTTCGGTTTGCGCGTGCGTTTCGAAGAGGAGGGGGATGACGACGACGGCGAGGGGAGCGTGTGGAGCGTGTGGAGCGTGAGAGCGTGGAGCGTTGGAGCGTGGCTCGGCGGGCCGGGGAGTGGGGGAGTGGGAGAGTGGGAGAGTGGGAGAGGTTTGAGCGCGCAGGGTTTCGAGTTGGGATTTCCAGAGCTGGCGGATGCGGGGGTGGAGGATCTGCTCGAGCTGAGCGCGCGCAGTCGGGTCGTAAAAGACAGTACCTGCAAGTTGCTTGCGGTCGAGGCGGCCATCGGGCCGGATGACTTGTGGGCCGAAGGTTTGTCGAATTTCCTCGAGAGCGGGCTGGCCGGGCTCGACGATCTGGCGCGCAAGGACGTCGGTGTCAATGACAGGGATGCCGCGTTGGCGCAGCAAATCGGCGCAGGCCGATTTGCCCATGCCGATGCCGCCTGTGAGGCCCACTGTAATCACGTTAAATCGTTAAATCGTTAAATCGTTAAATCGTTAAGACGCTCGAACGCTAAAACGTTAGAACGTGAAACGTGAAACGTAAAACGTGAAATGCGAGGCCGATGGGTGCGTCTCGTTACTACCAAAGCGGCCGCCGGGGGACGGAGCGCGGCATTTATGCCGCTTCACGCGCCGAACGCACGGGAGTGGCCGTGTTACCAGGCCCCTCGCGCTACGGACATTGAAGCGGCATAAATGCCGCGCTCCCTCACGGTGGCAGTGTCGAGACGCACCCGAGGCCAATGGCAGTTCGCAAGTTCGCACTCAATGTTCGACAGCCGGCCGGAGATTAAGATTAGGAGAAAGATTAAGATTAAGAGAGAAACCACGGAGAGGCGGTTTCGAGGACGAGGACGAGAACGAGGACGATTTCTAGGGTGTGATGCGAACTGAGCGGTAGAAACGGGCGGGGGCGTTGGTGGCGTCGGTGGTGGTGTATTGGATGAAGCCGTTGGTGGCCACGGCGGTCAGGAGCGTGGTCCAGGAGCTGGATCGGATATTGGTGGTGCTCAGGAGTGAGTAGCTAAGGCCGACCTGGCCGAAAATGGTCAATTGGAATTGCGGTTTGGCGCGGTGGATCGTGAGAACGTTCGCGGCTGGGTCGAGCACGGAGGTGCTGGTCTGGGCAGTATTGTTGGCGAAGTTGAGGTCGGTTTCATTGCCCGAAGCGGTGACGCTGTTGGCATAAACGCCGCTTACGGTGGGTTGCACATGGATGGAGGCCGAGGCGCTGGCGCCCGAGGCGAGCGTGCCGAGGTTGAAAGTCACTGTGCCGCTATTGACGCTGGCAGAGCCCTGTGACGAGCTTGCGGAAGAGAAGATAAAGCCGGCAGGCAATGGGTCGGTCAGTGTGACGCCGGTGGCGGAGGCAGACCCTTTGTTGGTCACGGTGATGTTGTAGGTGAGCATCTGGTAGGTGAAGAGCGAAGCCGGCGAACCGGAGATCGTTGCGGCAAGATCCATAAAAGGACCCGAAGCCTGCACGGTGGTAACGGTGAGAGTCCAGCCCTGGGCGACAAAGCCGCTATCGCCCGCAACATTATCCAGGACGTAGAGTGACCAAACACCGTTGGGGCCGCCGCCGTTCAACGCAGAAAGAACCGAGTTGTAGGGCGGGTGCGGCGCGGGCGATGGGAAAGCGGGGCCGCCGAAGGCGGTTGGTTTGAAGGTGCCGCTGTTGATTTGTGCGTTTTGAGGCAGCGAGCCGGCGGCCAGATCGTCAAAAGTGACGTCAACGTTGCTAATCGAGAAACCTGCGCCCGCGGCGGATTGGATGAGAGCGGCGCCGCCGGACGGATTAACCAGCAGAACGTTGACGTCGCTGGGGAACGAGTGGGCCAGGCCGTTGAGGGCGACGGTCACCTTGCTCACGATGCCAGTCATGCCGGAAACGTTGATGGTGGAGGCATATGGAATTCCAGGACCGTGGTCCGGGATGATAATGGCGTTGGTGTTGGCGAATGAAGCTGAGACAGGCGCGTTGAAGACGAATCCCACGGAGCCCAGATATTGCGCGCCGCTGGTGAGTTGCAGGGTGGCGAGAACTGCGCCGCCCGGGATGGGGTTGGCGGCGGTGAACTTAAAGGTCGCCGATTTAGCCGCGCCGCCATTGGCGAGCGTGCCGTAGGAGGCCGCGAAGACCGAACCCGCGGGCAAGGTGACTCCGCCTGAGGCTTGCAGGGTGCCGGTCAGGTTGCTGGCGGGGAGCAACCCGGCATTGGTCAGGATCAAAGAAACCGAAACCGTCTCACCCGGGTCAACCGCACCGTTTGCCGGGGAGATACTTTCCGTGATGATGGCCTGGCCGGCGGCGAGAATGACTGGCGCAGGAGCGGCGATTGTGTTCGTGACGGAAGCAAAGTTATTGACGAGGTTGGTATCGGAACTGCCCGCCGAGCTGACGGAGACGGTGCTGGTGACCTGCGCGGCGGCCAGGGCGGTGTTCGTCACGTAAATGGTGCGCGTTGCGCCCGATGCCAGATTTCCCAAAGCACCGGAGAGCGAACCCGCCTGGCTGGACCAGGTGCCGGACGGCAGGCTGCACGAAAGGTTGGTGAGCGCGCCAGGCACCGGGTTGGTCAGCAGAATAGTGACGCCAACGGCCGAATTCGGCCCGTTATTAGTGACGCTGACGGTGTAGAGGAAGTTGCTGCCCACAATCACATTATTGGTCGGACCGACAATAGTAACACCGAGGTCGGCATAGGACGCGGCGACAGTAGTTACGACTGAGGCGGAATTATCTGCGGGCGAAAGGTCGAGCTGATTGCCTGAAACAGTTCCCGTGTTGGTAAAGGAGCCGACGACGGTGGGGACCACCACAACGGTGACGGTGGCAACAACACCCACGTTCAATGTGCCGAGTGTAGCGGCCGCAAGGCCGCCGCTGCTTACCGCGCTGCCTTGCGAGGGAGTGACTGAGACCAGGGAGGCAGCCGCCGGAACAATGTTTGTGAAGGTAACGCCGCCCGCAGGAGCAGGGCCCGCATTAGTGATGGTAAAGGTATACGTGACTGTGTCACCAACACGAACGGAGGCAGGGGAAGACGTTACGCTGACGGCGATATCCGCCACCTGGTTAATGGGACTGACGGTGGTCAGAGCCAGACTCCAGCCGCGGGCGATATAGCCGAAATCGCCGGTGGCATCATCATTGGCGAAGAGCTTCCAAACGCCCGTGGGATCCACGCCGTTGAAAAGCGAAAGGGCTGTTCCGTACGGGCCCGCCGGCGCTGGCGAAGCGAACGTGGGCGCCGGATTGTATCCACTCGGCTGCCACAATCCGGCGCTAATGTCGCCGGATGCGGGCAATGGCGACGGCGCGGTGTCGTCGAAGATCAGATCCAGTGGTGAAGCCATGGTACTTTCATCGGCGACGTGCGACATGACCAGGCTCTTGAGGCCGGTCGGGCCGATCACAACCGAATTAATGTCATGCGGGAACGTGTGGTAGAGGTTGGAGAAAGTGACAGTGGCTTTGCTGACCGTGCCGCTGACGCCGGAAACTGTGATCGAAGAGGGATACGGCGCCGCCGGGCCAGGCTGATTCTGATCCTGGGCCGTAGTCGGGATATCAATCCGATTGGTGTTTGAGAAGGTATAAAGGTTGGGCAAGGCGAAGGTGAACGAGACGTTGGTCAGGAAAACGCCGTTGTCCACCAGGCGAAGCGTGGGGCTGACAGAACCGCCATAAGTTCCTGTGGCGGTAAAAGTGAACGCGCGGCCAACGGAGGGGCCGCTGGCCCCGAGGACTCCGTAGGTTTGGGTCTGAATGGAATTGGTGACGACGCCGTTTGTGCCCAGGAGAGTGGCGACGAGATTGGTGTTGTGCACGTTACCCACGTTGGCCAGGCGCAAAACGAGGGTGACCGTTTCGCCGATATCAATCGCGCCATTGGTCGGTCCACTTTCGGCGAGCATCGAGGCGCCGGCAGGGATAATGCTGACAAACGGCGGGGCCACGGCCAGCGCGACGCTAGCGGAATTATTCGACAGAACGGGATCCGGCTCGAGTGCCGCCACCGAAACCGTGGCCGTATTCGTGCCAACCGGCACGGAGGCCACAAAAGTAAGAATCGCCAGGGCACTGGCGGCTTTCGGCATGGTGGCAATAGTTCCAGAGATGGTATTGTTCGAAACGGAGAGAGAATCGAGCGTGAAATAATTGGAAACGAGAGTCAGGCCGGGCGGCAGCGCGCCATTGAGGGCGACGCTATGAGCGACGCTGGGGCCTTGATTTGTAACCACGATCTTGAAGGTGAACTGGCCGCCGGAAACAACCGGGTTTGGTCCCGCAACCAAACTGACGGCCACGTCGGCTGCCGGGCCGACGACGGTGCTGGCTGAGGAAGTATTGTTGGCGGGCACGGCATCCGGTTGGTTAGCGCCCCCGCTGGCAGTGGCGGTGATAGTGCCTTCGACGGTAGGTGTGCATTGGATAGAGGCTGTGGCTATCGCGCCCGGGGTCAGGCTGTTAAAAGGACAGATCACCACATTGCCCAAAACCTGTGCAGGGCCGCCCTGGGACATCGCCGCCGAGATGTTGATAACCGAAGAAGGAAGCACATTGGTAACGGTGACACCTGTGGCTGCACTGGGACCGTTATTGGTGACGGAAAGCGTATAAGTGAGATTGCTCGAAACCTGGACAGCGGCCGGAGCGAACAGGCCTATGGCGACATCGGCGCTGGTAGGTATAACCACAGTGGAAACCGAGGCTGAATTATTGCTGGGCACCGGATCGCTCAATTCAGAAGAGGCCGTGGCAGTGGAGGTGATCGTCCCGGTGAGCAGCGGCGAGACTATTACCGTGATGGTGGCTGTGCTGCGGACACTCATGTGTCCGAGCGAAGCGCTGATGATACCACTGGAATAGGCGACGGAACCCTGGGACGAACTGGCGGAGACGAAGCTCACGCCATTAGGCAGGAGCTGGCTGACGGTAGCGCCTCTGACCGAGCTGGGGCCGTTATTGGTGACGGTGATGGTGTAGGTCAGGTTATTGCCGACCGTGACTGGGGCCGGGAAAGCCGAGATTCCCAGGGTCATATCCGCGCTTTGACACTCGCCGCCGCCGTCCGTGCAGGTAGCCGGCGTGAGGAAAAGCGACCAGCAATTCAGGGTGCCGGAGCCTAACCCCTGTGAATCAACCACTCTGAGCACCCAGGCGCCATTGACATTGGTGCCGGAGGTGCCTTTGAAAACCGATAGCGGCTGGTCAGGCTGATAAGGCCCGACAAACGGCGGAAAACCGGCTCCGATGGAATTAACGGCGTTGTCATCGAATATGAGGCGCTGAGAGTCGCCACACCCGACGCCGTAATCCACCCCGGCGCCGCCGTGGTTAGCGGACAACGTATTGGTCAGGCCGCCCGGCGAAACCAGTTGCAGGGTCAGATCGCCATCATAATTTTCAGCGATATTGAGCGAGACGGTGACCTTCTGAATAGTTGAAGGGATGCCGCTGACCACGATGGGAGCAGACACACCCACAGGGTTCGCGGGAGGAATGGGATAGAAATTATTATTATCGTAGCGGTTGGTCGCGGCCAGCACGCCCGTTTGCAGGGTCAGCGAATTAGTGGAGGAGCCCGAGTCGGTTTTGATGAGGATATTCAAGACGATGGGCGTGCCACAGATGAAGGCAGAAGAGGTGTCGATCGTAAACGGAGTTGAGTTGGTGGCCGTGCTATGCGCTGGAACATTGGGATAAGAGGCGGAGGCCAGGCCGATGCCGACTTCGGGCGTGGTGGTCGAGATGGAAACATGGACACCCGAGGCGGTGGCCTGACCGGAGTTGGCCAGGACGAGATAAAAATTGTTACACTCATTTACGTCCACGATGCCGTTGCCATTGCCACCGGTGACATAGCCAGTGAGCACAGAGAGGGACGAGGTGAGGGCCGTGGCGGTTTCCCAGATGCCGCGGCCATGAGTGGCGGCGCGCAAGATGCCGAACACGGGCTGAATATCGATGTCGAAAACCGCGACGCGGGGCATGCCGGTGCCGTAAGGGTTCCAGGAGAAGCCGCCGTCCGTCGAGGCATAGACGCCCGCATCCGTACCGGCATAAAGGTAACTTGAGCCGCGCGGGTCAATGACGAGGCAATTGACGGGTACGTCGGGGATCCCCTTCCCGGCAGCAACCCAGGAAGGCGAGCCAAGATTGGACGTCTTCCAGATATGCTGGCCGGCCGGAAGGCCGAAGCCGCCGAGGCACACGTAGGCGGTGGTAGGGTCGGTTGGGTCAATCTTGGCGCGGGCCACGAAATATGGCGGGATCGGGCCGGTGACATCGGTCATCGTTGCAGACCCGGCGGTAGTGGCAAAGACCTGCCCATTTTGCAGCCCAACAATCCGGTAATTGTCGTCCTGGGCCGAGATGCCGATGGCGCTGACCGGGAGGCCAAACGAAAAGGCCTGGCTGGCAGGGGTCATGGTCGTGCCACGATCAATCGAGCGGTAAATTCGATCGGTTGCGAAGTAGAAGCTGTTGGGGGTGCCCGGACCCAGAGCCATGGGCGGATAGAAAAGAGAGGCCGAATCGAAGCAGCTAATGCCGTTGGGTGTGCCGCCGCAGCCGAGAACCTCCCAATTACCGGGGCTGGCATTGGCGGTAGTCATCACGCGCGCAAAACTATAGCCGCCCGCATAGGTATGGTACATGGTCACGTTGACGGTGTCCGGCGCGCTTTGATCAATGGCACAGTAGCCCCCGTCGCCAAAATCGGCGTTCACCCAGGTGCCGTCCGGCTTCAACCATTGGGTTCCATTATCCTGGGTCCCGCCGATCATGAAGGTTCGATCGCTTGGATGCAGAGCCAGGCTCTGGAACTGCATCGCCGAGTAGGTGGAATTATTCAGACTGATCCAGGTGCTGCCTGCGTCGGTCGATTTGTAGATGCCGCCGTCGTTGCCGAAATAGATTGTGGAGGGACTGGAAGGATCGAAAGCCATGGTATGGCTGTCAGGATGCAAAACGTCGCCAATATTCTGAAAGGAAGTGCCGCCATTGACGGATTTCAGGAGTTGGTAAGACGGGCCATTGCCTGAATAATTAGCCGAGCCGCCGACGTAAAGGGTGTTGGCATCGCCCGGTGGCATGCCCACAACCATGTCATAAAATCCCTGGCCGTCTGCGAAACCGGTAGCCGCGGTGAGAGTGGTAGGCCATGTCTGACCGCCATCGGTGGACTTGAGCAGCGTGCCCCCATTGACGTCGCCAGCAGCCACGGCGGTAACAGTCCCGCCGCTGGAAGTAATAGCCAGATTGATGCGTATGCCGGCGGACGCCGTAATCGTCTGGGTGAAGGTTGGAGTAGCGCCGAGAGCATTGACCGACCGGTAGACGCCGCCGCTTAAGGCTACCAGCATGTTATTGGCATCGCCCGGATCAAAAACCATGTCATACGCGGGCACATTCCCAGCCACTGCAATCTGAGTAAAGGTCGGAGCAGCGCTCAGGGCATTGGAGCAACGGTAAAGGCCGGGCGGTTTTAATACAGCCGGCAAGTCAAAATTATCAAGACCTCCATACCCGTAGAGGGTAGTAACAAAAATGGTGTTCGGATCACTGGGGCTGACGAGGATTTTTGTTATGGACATGCCGCTCATCACGTCATTGCCATTGGCATCAAGATTGATGGGGCCGACGAGCGTTGGTGAGGTATCCGCGTTCAAGATTACATAAACGCCAACACCGAAAAAACAGTCCCCCGACTGATTGCCTTCACCTGTGCCCACGAAGACCGTGCTCGGACTGGAGGGGGCGATGGCAATGGCGCCGATCGCCAGTGATTTCGCCGAATCGAAGATTGGCACCCAGGTGTTACCGCCGTCGAGCGATCGGTAAACGCCCCCTTGCGCAGCGCCAGCATAGACAATGCTCGAGTTGTTGGGATTCACGGCAATGGCTGTGGTGCGGCCACTGACGGGTAAGCTCCCCCAGACACCTGCAAGGGCTGTCGGCCCGAGGGGGATCCAGGCTGGGCCAGGGGCTTTGGTTCGGGATGTAACCGAAGCTTGTGAAGACAACGAGCTGGTGGAGGACGTGAATCGGGCCGGAGGCGCAGACTGTGGCTTGGCGTGGGTGAGGCGGGCTCGAGGCGCAACTTGAGCAGCGGCGGGACGGGCACAGAGGCAGGACAGTAGCAGCAGTAACGTGAAACGTAAAACGTGAAACGTGAAACGTGATGCGTGAAACGTGAAACGTGCGCCGGCGTAAGATCGCAAAGAGCCAAGAGGAGGATTGTCGAGCCTGCGTTGCAGCGAAGGGTTCGGGTGCATGAAAGGTAGGTGGCTGGGTTTTAAGGCTTAAAAAAACTTTAAAGAGAAGGAAGTAGCACTCCTCCCCAGGAACGGCTCTCCTGGGAAAGACCCCTCACCCCGGCCCTCTCCCCTTCCGAAGGGGAGAGGGAGAATCGCCGGCCGGTTGTCCTGCAAAGGTACCTTTGGGGGGCCAATGCGCAGAGAGGTCCCGGGCATGCTTATGTCGTCCCCTGCAGGATTAAGATTAAGAGAAAGATTAAGATTAAGAAACCGCATGGTTAAGGAGGCTACGGAGCGTGAACCCGGAAGAAGCGCGGGCCGTTGGTCGCGCCGACGGTTACTGTCCACTGAGAATTTAAGAGAGACTGCGGCGGAGTCAGGAGACGGGTCCAAACAATCGTCGGGCGCAGGTCGGTGGAGTACTCCAGGTAGGAGCCTGGTGGATTGGTGGGCCATGAGAAAACGAGGTTGTGCCCGGCTGTGGCGGCTACACTAAGCTGGAGCGCCTGGACAATGGTCTTGATGGCGGCCGAGTTGTTGGCTTTGGCCGGGTCCACCGTAAGCGAGGTGGTGGAAACTGAGTTGGTGAATGTGCCTGCGGCGGTGGGAGTGAGTTGGATGGTGGCGCTGGACTGGGAGCCACTGCCGATGCTGCCCAAAGTCAAAACCAGGACGTTGCCAGTGAGCGTGAATGGAGCGGAAGCGGAATCAAATACAAACGAGCCCGGCAGAGTGTCAGTGAGCGTGGCGGCGGCGGCCGTGGCGGGGCCGGCATTGGACACAGTAATGGAGTAGGTGACCGGACTGGCCGCCCACGCTGGATTAGGCGGAGAAGCTGACAAAGCGGCAATAGAAAGGTCGGCTGTCTGGGACACGACCGTCGTGGCCACCGCCGCAAAATCATCGTTCGTGTTGAGGTCGGTTGAGGAGGTGGTGACCGACGCCAGGTTGGTGATGGAGCCGATGCTGTTTGCGCGCATGCTCAGAGACAAGGTGGCGAAACCGCCATTGCCCAGTGTTCCAACCGTCCATGTCACCAATCCAGAGCCATTGGTGGTTACGGAGCCAGTGGAGGGCAAACTGGAAATGTACGAGCCGGTGGCCGGCAGGTTATCGGTGACCACCACGTTGGTTGCGGAAGCGGGCCCGTAGTTTGTGACTGCGATGGCGTAAGTTTGGTTGCTCAGGACGACCAATGGCGACGGGACGGCAGCCGACATAGCGATGCCCACATCTGCATTGGCAGGAACCGCATTGATACTGGTGAACGTGAGAACCCAGCCGTTAGAGATCGCTCCCGAGTGCGAGGGGGTATCATCCAGCACGAACAACGACCAGTTGCCGTTCGGATTGGAGCCGTTGAACAGCGAAAGGTTGGTGTAATAGGGCGGCGGCGGCGCCGGAAGTGGGAAAGGCGGCGGGACCACCGCGTACGAGGTCGGGAGCCAGGTGCCCGAGGTGAGGGCGTTGGAGATGGAGAGCGAATTGGCGGCGGCATCATCAAAGGTGAGGGTCACGTTGTGGACTGCAATGCTGCCTCCCGCCTTGGCCATCAGATAAGATTGCTGGCCGGAAGGAGAGGACAGCAACACGTCCACATCTCGAGGCCAGGTATGAGTGAAGTTGGTGAGCACGACGCTCACTTTGCCCACGGACCCAATCAGGCCGTTTACGTTGATAATTGAAGGATACGGAGTGGCGTTGGTATTGTCGTTGATGTTGATCTGGGCGGCGTTAGTGAAGCCGGTTACGGCCTGACCCAGGACGAACGGAAATACGACCTGATTGATGGCAGCGCCGTCCTGCAGGCGCAGGGTCACGGCGATAGACTGGCCGTTGGTGCCGCTGGCCGTAAACGTGAACGGTTTATAAACCGATGGGCCGTCCACCGTCAGCAGGCCGTAAGTTTGAGGGCCGCTGGGACTTGTCACGCCATTGGTAGTTAGAAGCGTCGCGATGAGATTGGCCGTATTGGTGCCTGCGGCGACGTGCAAGGCCAACTGCAGCGTGACAGTCTCGCCCGGATCAATGACACCGTTGGCGGGGCCGCTTTCGTAGGTCATCAGAGTACCCGCCGGTTGAATGAGACTGCCGTCCGACTCCAGGAAAGTCAGTGTGGCGTCGTGATTCGGCGTAATGACCGACGCGCCACTCGGGTTGGACAGATGCAAAAGGACGGTTTTGTCGCCGGTCACAAGGGTGTCGTCCACAGCAAACACCGAGAACACCTTCACAGTATCGCCCGGATAAAATACGAGCGTGCCGTTGGTGCTGAGGTAATTAACGTTATTGATGCCGGTGCCATCAGCGGTGGCGAAATCAACGGAGTTGGTCTGATTGGTGTAGCCGGACCGGAAGACCTGGATAATTGCCTGGTTTGGAGATTCGGTATGGACGTATGCAGGCGCGGAGAAGCTGATGGCGGCCACATTGTCAGTAATGGTCACCGAAGCGCTGCTGGGCGGGACGAGCTGCGCCGGAGGGCTTGGATTGAAAAGCCCAATATTAAAGGTGCGGTCGCCCTCGACCTGGCCATTGTTAATGATGGGCACAGTGAACGACTGCAGATCCACGCCGTTGGAGAAGGTCAGGGTGCCGAAGGTGGAGACATAATCCACGCCCGCGATCGCCGTGCCATTGGTAGTGGCATAGCCGACGGTGACAAACCCGGTGTTGGCGTTGGAGCGGAGGACCGAAATCAGGACGTTGGTCCCGCTCTTGAGCACCGAGAAGGTGGCGTTGGTAAAGGAAATCCCCGGGTCAGCATCGAGCAAGTCCACCGTCGCCGGATTATTCGCATAAATCTGCGCGCCACCCGTCGCATTGGTGAGATTGAGGTTGAAGAAGAGGCTTCCGGTGACTCTCGGATCGTACAATAGAGAAACCGGGAAGGTCTTGAGAAACTCGCCCGGATTGAAGGTCAGCAAGCCGTTGACGCTTTGATAATTGGTGCCGGCCAGAGCGCTGCCGTCGCTGGTGAAATACTGCACGGTGGTCGTGCCATTGGTGCCGAACCGGTTAACGGCCACAATCAGACTGCCATTGGTTTCACTGGCGATATAAATCGGGCTGGAGAAGGCCACGCCCACGTGGTTGTCCACAATCGTGATGTTGTTCGAGGTGGGCCCGATGATTGACGCCCCGCCAGTAGGACTGGACAAGGCAACCGCGAAGGTAGTATTTCCCTGGAAATAGGTCTTTTGGATGATGGGCACGGCGATGATCGCGTTAGTCTGGCCGTCCGCGAAGGCCACCACACCGTTCGTCTGCACGTAGTTCACTCCTGGTGCCGCAGTGCCGGGGACGGTCGAGTAACTGGCCGTGACTATGCCCGCGTAGCCGTTGGTGCGCAACACGCTTACGTAAGCGAAACCGTCCCCTTCGTTGACCAGCAGGTTTGTTTGAGCGAAGAGTAATTGGCCATTCAGATTGTCCACCTCGAGAATCGTGAGAGTCGCCTGGGACGGGCTGAACAGCAGCGCGCCCAGGGCATTGGTAAGTTCGAGACCGACGGTATTAGGGCCATAGACATTGGGCTCGTGCAGGACAGGAATGGCGACGAAGTTGCTGCCCTGTCCAGGGGCGAATGGGAACGTGATCGGACCCACTGGCAAGTAATCCACGTTGGTCACGGCGGTGCCGTTGGTGGTGGTCATGAAGTCCACCGAAGCGCTCAGACGCAGGCTGCCGGTGCGCACAATGGGAATAACGGCTGTGCCGCTGGGAGCGTTCTCGGGGGCCGAGTAGGCTGCGGAAGAGAAGCTTATGCCACTATCGTCGTTAAATATGGTCAGCGTAGCCGTCGGCTGGTTCCCCAGGGCCGGATCAGTCGAGATGGAGGGGGAATGAATTGGGGATGGATTGGAAAGCGCCAAATTGACAGTCAGGTCGGGAGTGATCGTGAAATCATGAAGCACAGGGACGGCGACGGTCCGAAGGATTTCGCCAGGCGGGAAAATCAGATTGGTGGAGACCGCGACATAGTTGGTGCTTGCGTGAGCGGTGCCATCGCTGGTGTTGAATAAAAGGGAGACATTGGCGCCCAGGTCCGAGCCGCTGGTTCCGCCGAAGCGGCGCACGGTGATCAGGGCGTTGGTAGCCACCTCATCCGCCTCGTAAGTGGCGGAATCGAATTCGAATGTGCCTGAGCCAACTTCGGAGCCGCCGAAGATACGGGCCATATACTGCGCCGGCCTGGTGTCATACTGCGTGAAACCGCCGCCCAGCAGAATCTTGCCGTCCGCAGGTTGGACCAAAGTAGCGGCCACAAAACTATTGGCGCCCAGGCCGAAGTTGATCGTGGGATCAACGGTGCCGTCGTTATTCAGACGGGTAATCCGGTTGCGTGTAACGCCGCTGCAGGTAGTGAACTGGCCACCCAAAATAATTCGCGTATCGCCTTGCAGCGAAATCGAGCTGACCACGTCATCGGCGCCGACCCCTGGATGGAACGAAGTATCCAGCGCTCCCCCGGCGGTCAGCCGGGCGACATGATTGAAGCCCGTTCCATTGACGTTTGTGAACGAGCCGCCGATGAGGATGCGTCCATCGAGTTGAATAGCGATGGCGCGCACCGAATCATTGGCGCCTGAAGACGGGTGAAAGCCTGCGTCCAGAGTCCCATCCGGGTTGAGGCGGGCGATGCGGTTGCGTGAGGACCCATTGACCTGCGTGAAATCGCCGCCAATGACGGCCTTGCCATCGGGCTGCACGGCCAGGGCATAAACGGTGCCGTTGACTGTGGCCGCGTAGCTGAGGTCCACCGAACCGTCATCGTTGAGCCTGGCCAAATTCGCGCCGGAGAGCGTGTTGATGGAAGTGAACTGCCCGCCAACAAGGAGTTTCCGATCGGTTCCGACGAACGTTTCAGCCAGAGTGAAGACGGTATTATCGGGCCCGGAACCCGGGTTGAAAGAAGTATCCGTCTGCCCGCCCGCAGTGAGCCGGGCCAGGTAAAAGCGATTGACGCCATTGAAGACCGTAAAGCGTCCGCCCACCAGGATTCGCTGGTCGCTTTGCGCGACAATGGCCAGGACCTGGTCATTGGCGCCCATGCTGGTGGAGACCGAGGAGAAACCCTGGTCAAGCGAGGCATCCGGGTTGAGGCGGGCCAGGCGATTGCGCGGCACGCCATTGGCCTCGGTGAAATCACCACCCGCCAGGATTCTGCCGTCGGGCTGAAGGGCCAGGGCATAGATTGGTCCATTGAAGCCGAAGCCGCCATCGGCTGTAGTATCCAGCGAGCCAGGAGGCTGATTGAACACGTGCTCATCAATGATGTTGAGCTGCGCGACGTTCGGGTTGGTCAGGGCTGTGCTCGGAAACGCGTTGTTAAGCGTCAGGCTGACAAAGCGCGGGAGCTGCGGATAAGGCTGATCCACGATAGGCACGGTGAACACTTTGGAAAGTTCGCCCGGACCGAAAACCATCGTGCCGTTGGTCGGGATGAAATCCGTGTTGGGCAGCGCGGTGCCCTGCTGCGCGGCAAATTGGACTGAGATGGTGCCGGCTGCCCCACCGGAGCGAACGACGGGGATGATGGCGAATCCACCGTTCTCGTTGACGTCATAGCTGGCGGCGCTGAACGCCAGGGTGCCCAGCGAGTCGGTGTTGGTAATGCTCAATACGGCATTGGAAATGGAGCCCAGGTAAAGGGCGTTGTTGGTCAGGCCGTTGAGCGATGCGTCTCTGAGGAGGAGGTTGACAGTAAGATTGCTGGTTTCAACGATGTTATCGTCAAAGACCGCGATGGGGATGATCTTGGGCTGCACGTCACCATTGTTCCAGGTGAGCCGGTTGGTCAGGCCCAGATAATGAATCCCATTGAGGGCTGTGCCATCCAACGTGGAGAAGGTGACCGCGAGCGTGCCCGCGCCGCAAGTGTGGCGCTCGATGGCAATGTAGGCGAAACCGTCGCTTTCATTGGCGCCAAAGCTGGCGACGGAAACCGAAACCAGGCCGCTGTTGGTGCTGAAGCGAATAACGCCGCCGCCCTTGTTGCAGTTGGTGTCCACGATGCTCAGCAGGGCGTTGGTAAGGGTGCCCAGCACGGCGCCGCCGGTTGGGTTGGTAATCGTCAGGCTTACTACCGCTTCGCCTTCAGCCACGGAATTGTTGCGCGTAACGACCGGGAAGGAGAGGTTGGTGATACTCTCGCCAAAGACCAGCGAGTTGGTCACACCGAAGAATTGCGAGATATTGGTGGCTGTGGAGCCGGGGCCACCGGCAGTGTACGTGACTGTGACCTGGCCGGCGCTGCCATCGCGGCGGATGATTGGGATCATGGCCGTAGCGCCCTCAGCCACGAAATACGTGGGAGCACTGAAGTTGAAGACGCCGTGGTTCCGGTGCGAATCCACGATTTCGAACTGCGACACCGAATTGCCCAGCGCCACGCCAAGCGGAATTCTCTGGCCGCCGAGCAGAAATTGATCGTTATCGCCCGGGTTGCTGAGCTGAAAATTGAGGTATTTATCTCCCAGGTTTGTGCTCTGGAGGATTGTGACGGAGCATTTGTTGAGCGGGTCGCCTATCCAGTGACCGAGCCAAACGGTGCCCTGGAAGCCGGGGTTCTGAGGCCAGCCCTGGTTGGGGCCGTCAGTGCCGTCCTTCAGTTGCCAGGTGCTCGGGTAACTCGATTGCCAGGTCGGCTGCGCGTTCCAGAACCCGACACCGACACCCGGAGTCAGAGTGAAATCCTGCCCCTCGATTGCTGATCCAGGGCCAGCGGGCAGAGTCACCGGACTAATGGTAACGGACGCCGGCCCGAGCAGGTTGTTGGTGCCGAACGCGAACCCGTTGGTGCGGATCATCTGAATGAAATGGGTCTGATCATAATCGTTGGCCGAATCGGTCGGCAGTGTCAGTGCAATCGTGCCGGGGCCCGGCGTGGCGCCGCCGATGATGCGCGCAATGTTCTGCCGTTTGCGGATATCATCGCGCGTGAAGCCACCGCCGACCTCCAGGAACTGGCCGCCAATGATAATATTGCCGCCGGGTTCACGGTCGTTCGCCAGGATGACCGCTTGCTCCTGCACGGTGGGATCGGACGGCTGGAAATAAGGAGTGGGTAGGCCGGCGAATTGGTTGTAGGCGGTATCCATGAACGAGGTGTCCACCGTGCCATCGCCGTAAAGCCGGCCGATGCCTGCGCGCCGGGTCTGGTTCACGTTGCGGAAGGCGCCGGTAATGACAATCGTTCCATCCTGATTGACAACGATGCCATAAACCGCAGCATCAGGTCCATCGCCAGGGTTGAAGTTGAAATCAAGTGACCCGTCGGTATTGAGCCGGGCGAAATTATTGCGGGCAACGCCGTACATGGCGCTGAAGCTGCCACCCACGAGGAGACTCGATCCCTGCAACGCTACGGAGTAAACGACAGGATTATCGCCGCCCGCCGCGCTGCGCGGGTTGAAGCTGGGATCGAATGTGCCATCGGCATTGAGCCTGGCGATGCAACTGCGGTTGGTGGTGTCCACAGTCGAGAATTGGCCGCCGATCACGATCTTTCCGTCGCCCTGGATGGCGAAATCGTAAATCGGGCCGTTGGGACCAATGCCAGGATTAAAGGAAGCATCCAGTGACCCATCGGGATTGATGCGGGCGATGCGATTGCGATTGGTGGTATTGAAGGAAGTGAACTCACCCGCGATGACGATCTTGCCATCCGACTGGAGCCTGACTTTCCAAACCGTGCCGTTGGCCCCCAGACCCGGGTTGAACGACGTATCGAGCCCGCCGCTGCTGGTGAGCCGGGCCAGTTTGTTGCGCACGATGCGATTGATCGAGTTGAACGCGCCGCCAACGATAATGTTATTGGTCGGATCCAGCGCAATGGAGCTGATGAACTGATCCGCGCCGTCGCCCGGGTTGAAACTGTGGTCGCGCTGGCCGTTGGTTAGCATCCGGCAGATACGGTTGATGGGGAACGCATTGAACGCGGTGAAGTCACCGGCGAAGACAGTGCTGCCATCCGGCTGCACCTTGACATCATAAACAGTGCTGTTGGCGCCGGGATGCGGGTTGTAAGGCGGATCGGTGCCCGGATCATTATCCACGTTATGGGTGCGGTCGAGCGCGCCGGCTGGTTCCACGGGCGAGCCCAGCGTGTTGTCCACGTTGTTGAAAAGAATGGTCAACGCACAGGTGCGCACGAAACCGATGAACGGATTTACGTCAACCTGTCCCTGAGGCGGCGTAGCGGGGGGGACAAAGATTTCAACCATCAAGTCCTTGTTAAAATCCACCGTGTGCCAGTCGTTAATTGGAAAGTCGATGAATTGAATGTTGTTGAAGGGCGGGAAGTTTATCGTGCCTTCCACCTGGCCGTTGCCGTCCACACCGAAGTCCGGCGGTGAGCCGTAAAGGCCGTTATTGTTGTTGGCCAACAAACCCTGGCCCGCGAAGGGGGACGGCGGAACGGCGTAATCCGAGCCCGCCTGAAGGCCGACGCACGGATTGAGGCGGTCGGGTCCGTCGCCATTGCCGAAAATGTCGCGGAAGAAGTGGTTGAAGTTGTTGAGAGGGTAAAGATAGGAGATACGATAACCCACACTGACTGCCTGGGAGGCGTTGGCGCCAAAGCGAAGGACGGCGACGTGGGCGAAGATCTGGCCGTTGACGATCTTGTTACAGCGCAAAGTGGAGCGTTCGAGGTTGATGATGTTAGTCAACCCAAACCTGCCTCGGAACCACCAATTCGGGTCGTGAGGATCATCCGGCGGCACGTAACGGCATTGCGAACAATTCCAAAACCCTCCCTGGGTCGAATCAACGAATGCAGGCGGGTTAGCCAGGTAGGTCATGGCGGTGTCATCGAGGACATTGAGCAGGGTATTGGTAAAACCGTCGGACCTGGGCGGGATGATGTCCTGCGACTCGATCGGGTCCAGGTACGGATTCGGGGTTTGACCGGAAGGATCGCTAACCAGGGCGAGTTGCGGAATCACGGCTATGACAGCGTGGTTGACGATCAGATTTGTGGCGCTGCGCGCCTGCCCCGAAGGCAGCACAGTGACCGGGATATCCGCAGCCATTTGATAATTACTAAATATGAGTGTGCCCTGAACGGGGACGTAATCCACGAACGGAGTGGCGCTGCCAACAATGTTCGTAATGACATAATTGGTACACGAGAAAGAGCCAATGTTACCGTTGGTATCCGGCGGCAGATTGGTGAAACCCAGCCCAAAACAAGGGACGGTAAAAGCTGGAATGTTCGTGGCCATGTCATTGGTGAACAAAATCGTTGGCGTTTGGACAAAGGGCGGGACGTTGGTGATGAAGATATTTGTGAAATTGACGATGGGCGGCAGGTAAGTGAATTCGCCGTATTCACAAGTCTGGTATTTATAGGTGTAAACGATGTTCGTATTGAAATAGTTGGACATGACGACGTTGCCGGCATTGGTAAACGGCCCGACGGCATGCATGCCCAGGATGCTTACGTTGATGAAGTTGGTATAGAGCGTGTTGGTGACCATATAGTCCACCAGCACTTTGCCGGTCGAACCATTGGTGCGAGTGATTGTGAGGCGGGCGCCCAGGTAGGTGGCAGGGTTCATGAAACCGTTGCGCGCGCCGAAGGATTCGAACTCACTGCAAAGATAGAGACCGGAAGTGAAATTGAAGTCCCCGGCCCCGCCAGACGGGTGCCAGTTCAGCACGATGTCTCCCGTGCTGCCCGCCGGATCAAACTCAGGGTCGAATCCGTCCACCGCGATGTAGTAAACCGTGCCCTGGATGGCGTTGAAAATCACTCGCGAGTTCGCGTCGATCGGGTAGTTGATATCGTCATTCTCGCTCATGGGAACCAGGGCACCCACCGAAGTTCCAGTGTACACGCCCAGCATCGTATCAAAATCGCTCCCCTCGGTATCGAATGAGTAAGGGCCGGTTTGGGGGCAGATCCATTTCCACCAGACCGAGGCGCCGCCGGGCGGAGTTTGGCAATTGTCAGGGTAAATCGTTTGCCACAGGCACTCGCCCGTCTCCGTGGTCGCGCCGACGTTGTTCCCGGTCGTGGTGCCGCGTGTGCCGGTGATGGCTATGGCGCCGGCGAAGTCGTCGTTGGCCGGCGTCTGGGCGCGCGCAGACTGGACAAGCATCAGGGAGGCAAAGGCAAGGGGAACTACAAATTGCAAATTGCAAATTGCAAACTTCAATTTTCGAATCCGCATAAAAAACTTACGTCAATCAAACTGCATCAGAACAAAACTCGCCGTTCGCCGGATTTATCCGGCGCTCGGCACTCAAATCCCAGCCGCATCTCATGTGGGGCAGGCTTTCCAGCCTGCCGGTAGCGGCGCTTTCCAGCGCCGCGACCTGTTAGCCATGTTCGGAGGGCTGAAAAGCCCCCCGAACCGGCAGGCTGGAAAGCCTGCCCTACGGAACGGAGGCGACCGGCGCGCCCCATCACGGCGCTCTCAAATAAACCTGGCCGGTCACGTTCGACTTCGGGTCAATAAAAAAGCCTGCGCCGAACTTTCCTTTTCCGAACAGGGCGCCCTGATAAGTGAGGGTGCCCGATCCGCCTGGGACTTTGCCGCTGAACAGGCCAGAGCCGGGATCGAAGCTAAAATTGAGCTTCGCGTCTGAGGAAGTGCTCAGACGGTTGTTCGGAGCTAACGTAAAGTAGTCATAGACCGGCGCGGCCAGGCTGCCGCCGCTCCAGGCGATAGTGAAGACATCGCCGGCCCCGGCCCCGAAAAGGCGGGAACCCGAGGCGGCTTTGACGATCACCGACCCGATGGCTTCGACGTCGTTTGTAAAGTTGCCGGCGTTATTTTTGGTGTAACTGGCCGCCAGCCCAGCGGGTTTGATCCAAAGAACCTGGCCGACGAGGTCCCCCTGGTCGGTGGAGTTGAGTTGCACCCAGCCAATAAGGCAGCCGTTGCCGCCATAGAGGCACACATACAGAGGCCAGTAGCCTTGAGTTGAAAGGGCGCTGCTCTGAGTGATTTTCATGCCGTCGGCCAGGGTGCCTTTGAACTGGAGTGTGTTGTTGGCGGCCAGATTAAGCGTGCCGAAGCTGTAGCCCGCCGGCGCGGCAGTGGAGGTTCTGTCCGGAGGAACCACCAGGGTGTAACTCGCGGGCGACCGGGGAGCGGCAGCCTGTAACTGAGCAAACATCTGCGCCGTCCACTGGTTGGCTTTGACCAGGCCGGTGAGCTGGCCGCTGCCGGACATGTCGAACTGCAGTTGCAGTCGCAGGTAAGGAACGTTGCCTCCCGCCGAAGCAGTGGTTGCGCTGTAACCTTGCGAGTCGAATTGTCCACCGAACGAATAGGTGTGAGCATCGAGCAGCAACTTGCCGCTGTAAGAACCGCTCGGAGTCGTCTTTGCGGTGACATAGCCAGAATTGACCGCCGCCACGCCGTTGGAGTCGGAGAAGAGACCCACATAGGAGCCTTGGGCCAGAGTAAAGGCCGCTGGCACAGCGGAACCTGTCGAACTGGATGGCGGAGCGCCCAGTTGCGGAGCGCCGGTCACTGAATTCGTGGCGGGGATGGTGGTGGTGCCGGTGAGGAGTGCAGAGGCCAACAGCAGCTCCGGTGGGAAAGGCGGTGGCGCAGGAATGGTTGGCACGTTGCTTCCAGAAGGCGACCAGGTCCGGGTCCCGGTCAAGGGCGGCAGGTCTTTGCTCAGGTAACGGGCCGTGTTGACGCGATTGGTGACCTGGCCTGGGAACACAGCGTTGGTGGAAGAGAAATAACCGTAATCGTAGTCGCGCAACCAATGGAATTGGTAATGTGGCTGATCGTAGGTGCGATAGACGAAATCCAGGTCCTCCGAAACATCCCGGGTTCCATTGGTGCCGTCATCGAACAGGGCCTGGCCGTAATAGATGCGCATGTTGGGCAGGTTGGTCACGGCGGTGAGGAAGCCATAGCTGTTCTGGTTGGTAGCGTAATTGCGCAAAACAAGCTGGTCCACGTACAGAGCACTCAACCCACCGGCTCCTGCGAAAGTAAACAGGCTGTTGCGCCCGGCAGCATCGAGAACGAGCCGGCCCACGCCGGCATCGTTGAAGAAGCCCTCATTAACCGGGCCAAGGTCACGCGCGGCCCAAACGGATGGGATTTTGGCATTGGAAGGGGCGAAACTGGTGACGGTGCTGCCAAGCAGGTCGCCTCCGCCGGGAGGATTCAACAGGTTGATGCCATAACTGGTTTGGAAGAAGTTACCGTTTGTAAGGGTGGCGGTGAGCTGATTCGTCGGGGCGAGAATCGCGATACTGGGCACACCATCGCTGATGATGTTGGTCACCGAGAGCGTCAAAGGCCCATTCGCAACCACCAGGGAGTTGCTGCAGAACAAATTGTTTGGAGCCAGGGAAACGGCGCCGTTGGAAGCTATGAGGACCGCGTCCGAGATCAGAGCGCGCTGGCAGTCCTGGAGAAAAACGCTGCCCCCCTGGGCAATCAAAGAGCCGGAATCCTGGAAATCCCAGGCCCAGATACGGCTGCCAAAGTTGGTGATCGCGCTGCTATTGATCATTTCGGCGTAGGGCACGTTGAAGTTGGTGACGTAGGGCGAAGATTGAGAGCCGCCGAAGAAGACGGTATTGAGGGCGGTCAACGAGCCGTTGTTCGTGAGGTATCTCAGGCGCGGGGCGGCCGTGGACCAAACGATGCGGGTGTCCAAAAGATTGATGGCGCCTTCAGCAACGAGTGTAGGCGGCGGATTGGAAGTGATGGTGAGGCGCGAGGCGTTGAGATTGAAGCTCGTGCTGACGCTTAGAACATCGCTGACCACCAGATTGTCATTGGTGGTGTCCAGGCCGCCGGTCGTCGAGTGCAGGTTCAGGTTCTCAACCCGGGTAGGGGTGGTGCCGTTGAAGTTCGCGTCCACGAAAAATACGTGGTAGATGTTCGTAATGCCTGGGTTGCTGCCAAAGACGTTGGTCCAGCGCGCGCTATAGAGATTGCAGAAGCCTTCGGGACGGTCCGCATACGGGAGAAGAACGTTGGTAATGGCCAGCAAGCCGTTCGTGGAGCGCAGGTTCAGGTCCACCCAGGGCGAAGAAATGGCCGAACCACTGGCGCTGGCGAAGTGGTTGGTGGCCTGCAACAAAAGGTAATTGAGACTGGCGATAATCGAACCAGACAGGTCGAGGTAGCCATCGGCCTTGATCTCGATACGGCCAGGCAAATTGGTATGGGTCTGATGCGCGACTTCGGCCGGTATCTGGGTCGTGCCGGTCAGGAGTGCCTGGTAGGCGGTGTATTGGTTCGTGGCGTTGCCGCAAATCCAAAACCCCTGCGGGATTGGAGTCGGCGCGGCAGGAGGTCCTAGAAACGCGGAAAAATCGAACCCTTCGATAATGTTGTAGTTATTGGGGATATAAGTGGGATGAACACCGAGCGTGCCGGCGAAACCGTTGACGACAAGTTGGGGGTCGGGGGCCGCCATGAGGGCCAGATCGTCCTCCAAATAAAGCGTGTTGGTTGAATAAGAAAGATCCGGGTTTTGCACGGGCCAGGCGAGTTGGACAGAGGTCGCGCCGAAAACGCCATTGAAAAAGGCCGTTGGAGTGACCGTGAAGTTTGTGCTGCCCACAATAATGGCATCGTAGAGAAACTCATTCGGCTGCGTGGGGTCAGGATTACTCACGTTAATATAGCTGATGGTGTTGGCGGGAAAGAGCGTGTCGCAGCCAATCGAGTAATCGCGATTGGTCACGAGAAACTCAGGCGTGGAGTAGGGCTGAGCGAGGAATACCGAACAGGGGTCAAACCGCACAACCTGGTTTGGGGCCCTGCAAGGGGGCTGCAACGTGCTAAAGCCAAGGCCCCAATCGCCCGCCAACCCGCCGAAATTGCCGAAAATACCAAAGAAACCGCCGAAGCCGCTGAGCAGACTGAAGCCTTGTTTTTCCATATCGATTTGGCTGCGGGAAAGGTCCACATAATCGCCCCGGATGCTCAGCAGACTCTCAAAGCCATTGTGCATTGATCCCGACACGACAATATTGGTCGCATCCACGACCGTTTGCGCTCCGCCGACGGCCAGGCCCAGGACAAAGAAATTCGGAATCGAAAGAATGTTGAAGGTATTGGTGGTGGCGGTTTCGATGTCGCCGGCATTGTAGAAGTTGGCCGCTCGAAAGCGGGAATTGGCGGCCGAATTTGCCGAAGGAACATAGGTATCGAAAAAGAAACCGCTGCTGGACAGAAGTGTGCCCCCCGG
Source organism: Verrucomicrobiota bacterium (assembly GCA_003176045.1). GTDB lineage: Bacteria > Verrucomicrobiota > Verrucomicrobiia > Limisphaerales > UBA8199 > PSRM01. The sequence continues at coordinate 40,054 of PSRM01000269.1, forward strand.
GAAATTGCTGAAATTATAAGTATTCTGCATCTCGAAAGGCGGAATAACGGCAGGCGGCGGCGTGAAGTTGATCAGGTTGGTGAAATTGATGATGAACGAAGATGCAGGATCATTGATGAACGTGGTTGCATCAATGTTGGGCGGAATCTGAGGCGGCGATGAGAAAATGCCGTAGTTCTCATAAACCGTGGCGGGACCGGACTGAGCCAAAGAAACCGAGCAAACCAGGACGGCACTGTAAAACGCGACTGCTTTGACGAGATTCCGAGATCCAGCGGCGCTCTTTCGAAGCACTGCCTCAGACTTGAAATGGGCCCGGCCAGCCTGGCCGGCCGAACCGGTCAGACAAGCGGGAAAGGATTGGCGAATCATAAACTTGGACTACGGTGTAACGGAAAAGGCGTAGGTGCGATCAACAAAACGGAAGAACGCGTCGGTCATTCGAATAGTAAAGGAATAAACACCCGCGTTTTGAGGCGTTCCTGAAATCGAGCCGTCGGTCCCCAGGGTCAGGCCGGCAGGCAGATCCAATGAACCTGGGGAAATGGAGAAGGTATACGGGGGCTGCCCGCCCGTGCCGGAGAGTTGCGCCGAGTAAGGCCCCGCGCTGATCGAGGCGGCAGGCAGGACCGGCGGCAGAATTGCCATCGGAACCTGGTTGAGCAGGTTGGTAATGCTCGTTCCCACCGGATAAGTAATCGGATCATTGGCCGAACCATCGAATGAGGCCCAGATGAAATCCTGAATGGCTCCCTCCTCATCCAGAAATACCGGGTAAGTCCCGTTGATGAACGTCGGGCCAACCTTATTGAACGCAAAAGTAACGGGCCCTTCAATGGTCCCCGGCCCCACCTCTCCGGGCGGAGTCGCCGTCGAGTCAAAATTCGGAGCGGTTCGGGCGACGGTCACAATCTCCGGGAAAGGCGCGGCCAGATCCGCCGCGGTGAAATTGACATCCGGTTGTGTGACGACCCGGAAAACGGTTCGATCCACGAATTGATTGTTAGTCAACTCGGTGAGCGTGTAATAATTGGTAATCGGGGAGAAAAACCTGCCCAGCAGCGAATCGAAATCTTTCCGGTGGAAGTTAATTTTTCCGATGCCCGGCCTCAGGCCAATGGCGTTGGTGGCGACCAGGCAATTGACGTCGTAAACCCAAAAAGTGTGGTTTGTGTAATAATCAAAAAGCGCTGTGGCGACGAACGAATTAGACGACAGGAGCGTTACGTTTGTGCCGCCGCCGTTGGTGATTCCGACCCCAGCAGTGAGGCTAAAAACCAGATTGGAATTGGCCACCACGTTGGTCAGCAGCGGGTACTGGATCTGGAAACCGCAGGAATTGGTTGGCAAAATGGCAAAGTCGCCGACCACTTCGTTGGTCAGGAAGGAGTGCTGGAAGATGTTGGTGGCCGGCTGTGATCCGGGCGCGTCATAAGGACCATTGGTGGCGACCAGGGTTACCGCAGTTCCGAACCCGTGCCCCATATAATTACTCAACGTCGTGATCGGAATAGCGGTCCATGCGCCATTGACGACGCGGAAGGTGACCAAATTGGCGAAGGTGTGCTGATAGCGGATTTCAGGTGTGAGCACGTAATTCGTCACGATGACCAGGTGCGGCGCTGCTCCGGCCGGATCGTAGGGTGAATTGGTTGCAATGGCGGTGTAAACGGGCTCGGGTACCGTGATAGCCCAGTTGGTCGAAGCGCTGATGATCAGGCCCGGATAAAGTGCCTGCAGGCCTGCGGCGTTGGTCACGGCCGCCTGCTGAGAAAAGAGCGTAAGATTGGACGTGGTCAAGAGCCTGCCTTGGGTTGTGTTGGTAACAATAAGAGTCGTGTTGGCAGGCATGGCTTCCCAGGCCAGGGTATTGGTGCTGTAGAGATGCCGTAAGCCGCCAACATCATCGACAGTCAGGCTGGTGTGGAAGGATCCCATCCAGAGCGGCTTGGGAAAATGGATCTTGGGTGTGGCCACCGCAGTGGCATAGACTCCACCGACTTGATCGACCGAGGCCACCTCAGCCTCCGTGAAATCACCCAGGAGATCCGGTGGGCATACCTGGAACACGACATACGTAAAGAGGTTGCCATTGATGTACCCGGTCGGAACCCAGGTCAGAGGATCGAAGTTACGCTGAATGACTTCGTAATCGTAGTTTGGGCAACTGAGCCCCGGCAAGAGGAACTTTGCCCGCATACACCAGACCCAGTGCTGTGGATCGGCCAGGCCGAGGCGTTCCAAAAGCACCTCCAGCGCAGCCGAGCGCACGTCAAACATACCCAAATCCCGCGCCGTGTAGTTATAACGCAATTCTTCGAATGGAAACTCCGAAAGACTCGGGCTGTAGTTGTCCACGTTGTCGAGGTTATTGAGCATCGCGACGGCTGAATCCACCGCCTGCACCCCTGAGTCGCCAAAGTATCTCAGGAACGTCTCGTCATACGTGTAATACAGATCGGGAATGTTCCAGCGGAATCCTTCACCAATGTTATGTGGCGCAGAGGAAAAATCACCGGGTGTAAAAACCAGCCAGCCGCTGCCGTCTGGCAAAGGGAGGTCCGTCAGGTAGATAATGTAGCCAAGGGTTTGGGTGTGGAAGCCCTCCTTTGGACCATATATCGAGAAGGCCTGGGTTGAACGGACGCCAAACACAATGCAGAGCAGCGCCGCCAAAAGACGCAAACGAACAACAGCAGTTGCCCCAAGGCGTGCAAGCCGCTGCCCGGGGCCCCGCTGATTTAGACATGCCTCACGCCTCATTTTGGTGGCGGCATTGGGAAGCATAGACGGATACGATAAGGTCAACGGTTTCATTGCGGGGCGGTCAAAAAGACTTGTCCACTCAGGGCGGAGCCAAGGAAGAAGCCCGCTCCATACTTGCCATTTTCCAGTAAGATGCCCTGGAACGGGAAAAGTTTCCCGGTTTGCGGGTTGAGGGCATTGCCTTTGAACAGGCCCGAACTGAGCGTGAACGAGAGACTCAACTTCTGGTCTGAGGGACTGATTAATTTGTAATTTGCGTCCAGGGTGGCGGTGTTGGTGACAGCGCCAGACAAACCACCCTGCGAAAAGATGAGGCTATGAGTGCCCGGCTGCAAGGCCAGGCCCGGCGCTGCCTTGGCAGAACCGGTATATCGCGCGCCCGCGATTTCGAGTGTATTGGTGAACCCTTGCGGGTAGAATTTGCTATTGCCCGAGCTTGGCTTGGACCAGATCAACTCGCCGCTGACCCCGTTGGCTGAAAATTGGGCCCAACTTACCAGCGACCCGCTGCCGCCGTACAGCGAGGCATACAACGGCCAAATGCCCTGTTCGGATACGGTTGTGGATTGCGAGACTTTAGTGCCGTCCGGCAGGACCCCGCTCCATTGCACGTTGCCGCCCGAGTCCACTTTCACTGTGCCGAAACCGGTACCGGACGGCCCGCGGCCTTCCGGTTGCGCGGCCAGGACGCCCGAGGTGACCAGTGCGCCGGCATTGGCTGCCGACACAGACGGAGGAATGACTATGGTATAAGTTCCAGCATAGGCGCTGGCGGGATTGGCGGTGGCGTTAAACACAACGCGGTCGGCCATGACTTGAGCCGACCAGGCGGCGCCGGAGATTGAACCCCGGATTTGCGTTGCGCCGGAGGAATCCAGCCTCACCAGTTGGAGGCGGGCGCTTAAAGCACCATTGCCCTTGACCGCCAGGGTGCCCGACGAACCCGCGGCATCGAAAATGCCGGACAGCGAATACGATTTACCGCCCAGATAAACTTTGGCGCTGAACGAATGATTGGGAGCGACCCTGGCGCTGAAGAACCCTGAACTCGAAACCGCGACGCCATTGGTGTCATAAAAGAGTCCGCTGTAGGCGCCGGGGGCCGATGCGAATGGATCGGCCAGCGGTGGAAGCGAATAGGCCACAGGGAACGCAAGCCCGGGGTTCACGATAGCAAACTGACCGGGATTCGCGCTGGAGCCGCTGCCTGAAGCTGGCGGCACATCATTGAAAGTCTCGGCGGGCGGCCCGGAGAAGGAATTAGTGGACGCCAACGGAGTGTAATTGGCCGAAGCGTAGCTCTGCCCGAAAACATCGAAGCTGTGGCTGGCGGGCGAGAATGAAGTCCAAACTGCCAGGAATCGGCCAGTGGCGTCGGCGGCCAGCGCCGGCTCTTTCTGGCTGCCGACGGTCGTGGTGTTGAGCCGGAACTCGTCGCCACTGGCCGAGCCATCGGCCTGAAGGAACCTGCCGTAAACCCCTTCCCATGAGCCATCCTGGCCCAGGCTGGTCCAGATTGCCAGAGTATCGCCTCCAATAGACCGAATCTGAGGGCTGTACTGGTCTCCAAAAGTATATGTGTTCAGCCGCGAAGCTGTCCCGCCCGTGCCGGCGCTCGAGAACGCGCGGGAATAAATATCCCACCCGCCGGCCCGGTCCTGCAGGGTTTTTTGGGCCCATACGGCGATGAACCCGCCGTCTGGAGTGGCCGTGAGCTTCGGCTCGGCGCAAATGGCTGAGCCATCCGCAGGCGTCGTGTTCACGAGGAACTCGTCATTGGCCGGCGTGCCATCGGCGTGGAAAATCCTCGCGAAAACGTCCACCGTCGGCCGGCTCGCAACGATTCCGTTGCCGGTGTTGGAAGGCGAATTGGTGCCGGCGCCGGCCATGTTGCGCTGCTGCTCGGAAACCCAGGCCACGACAAAACCACCGCCGGCCAACGCGGTCACTGCAGGGGTGCGCTGATTGAATGTAGCGAATTCGTTAACAAGAAATTGACCGCCTGTCGGAGCGCCGGTGGGGTCCACGATCCGCCCGAATACATCCAGCATGTTGTCTCTGCCAAGGTCGCCAAGGCTGCTCCAGACAATGATCACGTTCCCGTTGGAAAGTGTGGCCACCGCCGGCTGCTTCTGGAACGTGGTTGTGGATGAACTCACCAAAACATCACCGCTCACCCAAGTACTGCCCGCTGACATCGCCCGAGCATAAATGTGCTGGAAACTTTGGCGTCCGGCCTGCCAGACGAACATGGCGCCGCCATTGTTCAGCAGTGATACCTGCGCATTTTCGGCGTCGCCAAGTCCCGTTTTGTTTACACGAAAGGCTGCGCCACGGCCTTGGAAATTGCTGTCCGTGGCCCTGGCGCTGATGCCCAGGCCATACGGAGCAGTGATATTATCCTGCCAAACGATGTAACCGCCCGAAGGCCCGAGGGCGGCCTGTGGCCGGACTTGATCGCCACGCAGCGCGCCGGAAATGGAATACTCGCCACCGTTGGGGGCGTAGGATTGGGCCCGGCTGGCAAGCGGCAAGGCGAGAACGAGCGCGAGAATAAATTCTGTCCGACCGGTCCGACCGGTCTGACCGGTCTGACCGATTGTGCGACGGGATGAAAAACTGCCTGGCATACGAACGGGATCTGGGGCTTACGGATTCTTGGTCTGGACCGGGATACCGCTTTGCGCGAAGGGCATCTCGTCTTCGGAATGATAACGGTTACCGGCCGGATCAACGATGGTGGGAGTGACGAAGATCATCAGGTTCTTCTTTTGAGTAGAGCTGGCCTCGGAGCGGAAAAGCCGGCCAATGATCGGCAAATCGCCAAGCACAGGAACTTTGTCCTTAAGCTTGTGAACGTCTTCGCTGATGAGTCCGCCGAGGACGACCGTTTGGCCATCCCAAACGATGCAGCTCGTGGTCACCTGGCGCAGGCGGAAATGCGGCAGGGGCAGAACGGCGATAATGCTTTGATTGCCCGCCCCAGCCAAAGCTCCTTGGGGCACAAATGCGCCAGGGTCCTCATACCCCAGAAACTCCGTAATGGTCGGAATAATAGTCATTTGAATGGTGAATCCATCCGCGTCCACGTAAGGCACGACGTCGAGCGTCGGGCCGAACGGCAAAGCTTCGGTGCTGTAACCGCTGGTGAGGTTCTGTTGGACGATGGTATTGCCGCCAATCGTTCCCGGAGTGGCTGTGCCGGAGCCGGCGCCGCCATTGCCGAAGTTTTGGCCGGTGACAATTGTCCGCAAGTCCACTACCTGGACCTGGGTCTGGCGCCCGCTGAGGGTGGTCACAGAGGATTCGTTGAGCAAATCGGCTCCGTCTCTTTGATCAATCGCGTTGAGCACGACGCGGAACTGGGGTTGGGTGAGAATCCCGGTGAAAGTGGCGATCGGATTATTGATGTTCGGCGGGTTCTGCATGTTCGGGATGGTGGTGCGGTTACCGCCGGTGAGCAGTTGATCGCCGGCGGATGGCGCCAGCGTCGTGTTCACCCCATTCGGATATACGCCGTTCGGTGGGATAAGTGCGCCGGGGAATATCCCGCTGGGATTGCCGGAAGACGGCGCGCCGGCCATGCTCGGCGAGCTGCCGCCGCTCAACACGGTAGCGCCATGGTTCATCAGGATATTGCCCAGATACCAATCGAACCCAAGCGCCCGGCTGTCGTTTTGGGAAATCTCGACGAATTTCGCCTTAATGTTGACCATCGGCGGAGCGATGTTCAGGATTTGCACAGCCTGTTCGATGGTGTCCAACTCCTGCAACGTCGCCCGGACGACCAGCGTGCCATCTCGATCGTTGAAGAAGAGGGTTTTCGGCGGGTTCAAGTCAACGCCCAGGCTCAGGAAGAATTGACGCGCGGTCGCGCTAACCACTTCCATGGCGTTGGTGCGCGTCACAGCCTTGATGCCCTGGCCCTGGCCGCCAGCGGCGCCGCCACCGCCGCCGCCGATGCCACCGCCCGTGATACCGGCCACGCTCACACGCGGAACGGTTGTGAGACTGCCGCCGCCGCCCGCACCCCCGGCGCCGCCGCCGCCGCCACTAATACCGCCGCCGCCACCACCACCGCCGCCACCGCCGCCGCTGCTGGTCTGGATAGCGGCGAAAGGCACGCCCACGACACTTTCCAGCCCTTGAACGAAGGTATTAGGATCCACTTTGATGACGCGGAACTGAAGCTGGGGATCCGACCCCTGCGGGGAAAACACTACCGCGTAGTCTTCGATCGAGTACTTGATCGGTTTGTCAGCGGCAGCAACGATGGCATCGAGCGCCTCGGTCATGCGCAAGTCTGTCAGGGGCGACTCAATCTTGATGACGGTGCCGCTGACGTCCGCGCCCTCCGCGGGCGCCGGCGCGGCAACGGGCAGGCCGGTCGCAGGATCCACAGGGGCGGCGGTCGTTGGAGCGGCTGCCGCGCCAACTCTTTGGTTTATCAGGAAGTTCACACCCTTCTTCTCTGGATCACGTTTGCGCGCCTGATCGCGCAGAATACTGATCACTTCGCTTAGCGGCAGCCCGGGGAATTTCACTTCATCGAGCATGATCATATTTAATTTGGCGACGATCGCTTGCCGGCGCGGACTGGTATGGATGAGATTGGTTCGGGCGTATGGGTTGGGTTGCGGCAGAAGCGTGGCCTTGGTGGATGGCGCCCAGGCTTTTTCGACGGCCAGCAGTTCCTGCCGGGAAACCACGTCGCGCTTGTTCAGCGATTCCTGGAACCGCTGTTCGGTAACCACGTTCATATAGTAGTAAACGGTCTGGTCCTGGGGATCGAGTGCCTTGGCCTCCTCGAGTTTGGCCTGGGCTTCGTCCAGTTTGCCCATCTCCAGGAAAAACTTGGCGTTCTGGACCAGGGTAGCCACGTTGACGTGGTTGGACCGAATCGTCGGCTCCAGGGCGACGACGTCTTTGCTGGGGTGTTTGCCGAGGGTTTCGGCGACCAGCTTGGTGTTCTCATGCTGGAGTTCAAGGCCCTGTGGGTTGGTTTTGTCCACCACCAGAACTGTTTTGATGTAAGTGCTGGCAGCGTCGTAGTTGCCGCTGTGCTGCGCTTCTTTTGCCAGCTCCAGGCTCACGGGCACCAGTCCGTGCCGCGTCAACATTGCTTCCTTCTGTTGCGGCGACAGCCCGATGCTTTGCACCAGCGACCAACATTCGTTGTACAGTTTGTAGGCCGCAGGCAGATCGCGGCGCGCTTGCGCGTTTTGGGCAAGGACCAATTTCTCCTGCAACGTCAAAAAGTCCGCCTGCGCGTGAATACTGTAATCGACGGCGGTTTTGACCGCGTCGTTTTGCGCGAAGGCGGCTGGTAGGACGCTCAACAAAATGGCTATCGCGAGATTCAGCCGCAGTGTCGCGCCCCTCCTGACAACTTTGTCGAGAACTTTGTCGCGAACTTTGTCGTCAACTTTGTCATTAACTTTGCCAAGCGTTCCGTGTTTCGACAAAGTTCGCGACGAAGTTCTCGACAAAGTTTTCGAGGGAGGCGCTGCCGCGCACAGCCTGGTTGTCCTGGTTACATTGCCGATAGCCGATTGGCAATCGCCATAGGTGGCCTTATTCATCATGGGTTCGGTGGCGGTCATAGGTAGTGCCCCTCCCACGACGGGCGTGAGGTCGGGAGGGACGGTTAGTTCGATTGCGGAGCCGGAGTGGTGGAGTGGTGGAGTTTGGGTGTCGGGTTGGAGGACGGGTTAAGAAGCGCCTTTACTATATTTGACGGTCCATTTCTTTTGGTTCGATTTAGCCAAGAGTACAACTTCGTTTTGTGTGATGGCAACGATATTGTAATCTTCGCCGTTGAAAGTCAGGCGGGAGCCCACGCGCTGGTCGCGCCATGGGTGATTTTCAGGTCCGTAAAAGATGCTGGCCATGTACCCCTCGACGCGCTGGAAGGGCTTTTCTTTGTCTTTGGTCAATACGGCCAGGGAGTCATCAGCCAACAGCTTGAGAGTGATTTTGTCGGGATCGGCGACGTTGCCTTCGATTTTAACCACTTGAAAAATGTTTTCCTTGTCTTTGTCGTTGAGCTTGTAGCCGGCGGACTTCTTGTTGCGCAACGCAGGCGTCGCCGCAGCTTCCCGGATCATGCTGATGATGTATTTCGTATCTTCGGGTTTGTCAGCCGTGATGACCTGATCGAGCCATATCTTCATGTAGAGCGGCGTGATGTTGGTCACCGTGGCCGCGCGCGGGCCCAGCGACGCCAGGGGACGTATTCCGTCAATGGTTTTTTGCCATTGCATGGGATTGAACAGCCGGTTCGGATCAGAAAAGTTGATCGTCGCGGGAGTGGCCAACCGCGTGAGCGTGTTCGTGTAAAGAGTCACATCCAGCTCCGGCAAGGGTTGAACTTTGGTCGTCGTTTTTGCCTCCGACTCTTTATTCAGCTTTTCGTTGTGCCCAGGGATGATCACGAAGATAAACGCCAGCACTGCCAGGATGATGGCCAGCAACACCACGCCCAGCATCAGCTTCTCGTAATTCTTTTTCAGCCAGTTCATTCCGCGCGTGAAACGTGAAACGTGAAACGTGAAACGTGAAAGAAACCGAGCCTCGGGAAGGACTTGTGACCCGAGGACCTGAAATGCAAATGGGGGCGAGTCATGGTCATTGTGGCCTTGGAGTGGTGGCAGGCCCCTCAGCCAGCGGTTTCACTTCGGCGGCGCCCGGCGCTGCGGCGCCCGGCGCGGCTCCCGCCACTGGTCCGCGCCCTTTAGAGGCAGCCGGCGCGGCTTTTGGTTCGTTGGACAGCAATTTCACGATATCCAAAGTAATCGTGATCTTGAGCAGCTTCTCATCCAGCACAATCTGCGGCCCGCGGCTGCCCGCGACTGCGGCTGGAGCCGCTGCTGCTGCCGGATTGTAGGCGGGCGGAGGTGTGGGCGAGCCGCCCTTAAGCCCGCGATACGGAACGCCGCCGGGCGCGGGTCCACTGCCGTAGCGGTCGGGTACAGATGGAGTCCCGTACCGGCCGGAACTGTAAGGATCCGCCGACTGCGATGGCGTGGGAGGAACAAACGTAGGCGGGGGCGCATACCGAACCGGAGGGGCAGAGCCAGGGTCCATTGGCGTCAGATCCAGCGCGCCGGAGGAGGCCGGATCCACATTGACCGTTTTTACCACGAACCCATACGGAGAAGCGGCAAAGCCGCCAAGCACTGACGCCAATTCCGAACTGAACGACAGGAAGGTGATCTCGTAAGGCGTAAGAATCGCCAGGTCGTTAGTAATGGACTTGTCTTCGAGACCGAGGTAATCCGTTTGGAGTCCCGCCTGGTCGTCAGGCGAATCAGGCTCGCGCCGGAGGTTTTCCAGCATATTGATCTTGGCCTGGAACAGCACCTCGCAAATCGCTTTCACCTCGCCCAATTCCACAGAAAGGGGCGCCAGTCCATTGGTGGCAAAACTGACTTTGCTGCGCTCTGCGGCAAAAGAAAAGGCGTAATTGGGCGGAATGATCACGCTGGCATTGGTGGCGTCCCGCTGCATCTGGTCAATGACCCGGCTCAACGTCGCCGAAAAGTCCCTCTCGGTCACTCTGCCTGATTCCGGGTTGGGGATGGGAAGGATGCGTTGAAAAAAGTTCGTGCCTTGAGCCAGCAGCCCCTGCAACTGCTTGCGCTGGTCCTGGGCGGTCTTGATGTTGTCCACTTTGCCCCCTGGCGTTCCCGGTTGCGGCTTTTGGTTGTTTAGGTTTGTGAGCTTGCCGTACTGCTCATCCAGCTTGGTGAGGATGTCCTCATTATGGCCCCATTCGACCCACAGATTCCACCCCGCCCAGCCCATCAACCCGACTGCCACCGCGCAGGCGATCAAAAAGTAAAGATTGCGTTTAACCCAGGTCATTTAAAGCTTGAGCGGTTTCTTGAAGCCGATGGTCACCCCAAATGTAAACGTGCCGGGCGGTTCATCCGCGCCGGGGTCCGAGGCGAAGCGGGTCTGATCTTTGTCGAAAAACGGACTTTTCCCAATCTCCTCGACCACCGCATAAGCAAGGTCTTTGTTGGCCTCGGGTTTGTTCGAGACCCGGGTCAGGCTAACCGCTCGAAAAGTCACCGTGAACCCTGTCAACTCCATGCTGGTGCCTTTGAGGTGAAGGCCTGGCGCCTGCGCCGAGCCCGCACCGGCAGTGGTCCCCGGAGTCGCGCCCATCGGCGCTGCCGGTGGGCTGCCTTCCGCACCCCCTCTGTTATAACGCTGCATATAGGTAGGATCGGGTGCGCCTGGCATGGGAGGACCGCCCATACCCGGCGGCGGATTCAGGCTGGTGCCCGCCCCTGCGCTCGAGCCGGGAATAGTCAATTTCTCGATCCAAATCCCGGCATCGGTTGGCCTGTAGCTGGTCTCGATTCGCGCCAGAATCTGCCGCAGCTCCGTCAGGACATCGGCCCAATAATAGCGATCGTTGAGGTATTCGAAAAGCTGTTCCTGCTGCTTTTGGGTCTTCTGGAACTCGCCATAGACTTGTTTAAACCGCGTTGAGTTTTGCTCAAGAGGTTGAACCTGGGCGATGACGTCATTGAGCTTTTGTTCCTTGGCCTGGGCCAGCTTGCCGAACAGCAAACCAATGGCCCACATCCCCGCAGCTAAACTAAACGCAGTGGCGATGAAATAGGGCTTTTTCTGATTAAACCGCTGCCACTTAAGCGTGCTGGCAGGCATCAAATTCAGCTCCACCGGGCAATGCGCCAGGTTGCGCAGGCCCAGACCGACCACTTCGCCCAACGAATGGGCCACTCGCGCTAACTCCTCCAGGTTGATGCTCGGATCTATCTGTACTTTGCGCAGCGGGTTGAAGTATTCCACCGGCACGTTCAACTTTTCCGCGAAGAACTGCGGCGTATAATCCATGATCGAGGCGCCGCCGGACAGGAACAGCCGCACCGGCGCTGACCCGCCTTGCTGGCCGCGATAAAACTGCATGGTCTGGTTGACCTGGATGTGCAGCCGCGTCATGAACTGGCGCGCGATCTTCGAAATGGCCGCCTGGTGCGGATTGTCGGGATCTTCATAAGCGCCGCCCAAACTCACGAAGCCGTGTTCGACTTTGATTTTCTCGGCCTTATCGAAACTGAGCTTGGCTTCGTTGGCGAAATCCTGCGTGATCGAGTTCGCTCCCAGGTTAATGCTGCGCGAATAGATTTTGCCCTTCTCGAAGAAGAGCAGGTTGCTGGTCTTGGCCCCGATGTCCAGCAGCATCGAGCAATCCTCCAACTCGCCATAATTGTAGCGGAAAGCGTTGCACAACGCCGCGGGAGACACATCGGCGATCTGCTGGTGCAGGCCCTGGGCTTCGGTGATCCGGAACAGGCCCTCGACAATATCCGCCTTGATCGCCACCAACAGCACTTCCAACTCGCCATTCGCGCTGGAACCCAGGATCTGGTAATCCCAAACCACTTCCGCAAGCGGGAATGGCACGTTCTGCTGCGCCTCGTATTGGATAATCTGGGTGACTTTCCCGGCATCCACCGGCGGCAACTTGACGAATTTTGAAAAAACGTGGAAACCCGGCGCGCAGACGTTGACGTTCCTGGTCTTTATCCCCTTTTCGGTCATCACCTGCTGTAAGGTCTTGGTAATGACGCCTTCCCGGGCGTTCTCCTGCGCCCCTTCTGGACCAAGCGACGTGATCGAGTATTGCTTGAGCCGGAGGCCGCTGTCCTCCGTGCCCTCGAATTCCGCCAGCTTGAGGCTGCCGGCCCCGAAATCAATTGCCAGAGATGACTTTGTATTCAGCATTTTTTCGTCGCGGCCTTTGCAGGCCGGGCCAATTCGCCGCTCTGGCGCTCATCCAGCCAAGGGCAGCCGTGCAGGATTAAAAAATTTGTATCGCGTGGTCAATAAAAAAAGAAAAAAACAATGGCCGGGAACCATGATTTTTCGACATGCACGTGTCTTCATTTCCCATTCATTGAGTTTGGTACATTCACCTTAAACAGAAAGCGTGCCAACCCACTTTTCCTAGGGACAACACCCCTATTTGGGCCTCAAACTGAGTGAGCCTCACGCATCCTGCGTGAGTTTCACGCATTTGAGCAGATCAGAGAAACGGCGAATCAACGCGAATGTACGCGAACGGCCGTCATTAGCGTTCATTGGCGTTCATTCGCGGTTGAAATTTCCTCCAAAGCCACCAAACCACCACGCCCAGGCACGTGTGTGCCGCCACCCCCACTATCCACATAGCGCCTACCCCTGAAATCCCCGCCGCCGACAAGCTCGTCTCGATCAGGCTGCTGGTCGGTCCTGACTGAATTACCGCCAGGGCCGCATCCCGCAGCGGAAAAGCGTGGCGCTGCGGCTCGATATCCCGCTGCACCATCAACCAATTAATAGCCATGGAAACCCACGCCACCCACCAAACCAGCCGCCACTCCAGCTTTTTCTTCACAAACAGAATACCCAGCATCAAAAACGGCGCCGCTATCGCTGCATACCGCGGCCCTATACCCCAGGTAATGCTCACCAGCGGGGACGATGCCTGGAAAACCATGTAGGCCACTGTAATCCCCAGAATCAGCCACGCCTCGGGCAAGCGGCTCCTTTGCACCACCCCGTGCTTCACCACCAGCACCAACAAAACTAGCAGCAGCGGACTATAAATGAACAATCCCCGTCGGAACCCAAAGGCGACCCCCAGGAACCGCTCCCAGGTGGGATGATCAATCTGAAGCAGCGCCTGGCTTTTATCCACGGCAAGAATGTCAATCGCATACTTGTACGGGAACGCAAGCGGATCACCGAAACACTTGAAGTGATACAACAGGATCAACACTCCTATCGGCAGCCCTCCCAGCCCCACCAGCATCATCCTGCGCAAACCCACCTTGTACCATCCGTACAGGCAAATAAATCCTACCGCGATGATCTGGATATATTCCAGCGCCACCGCCGCCCCCAGTAGCCCCCCGGCCAGAAGAAGTAACTTTGTCGAGAACTTTGTCGAGAACTTTGTCGAGAACTTTGTCGAAAACTTTGTCGTTACCTCTGCCGAAACCTCAGGCCCGCCCTCCCATGAATGTTTTGCACGAAGTTCCTTCCCCGATCGAACTCCCGACGCCGAGTTCGCGACGACATCGGCCGGCGATTCTCCCTCTCCCCCGCCGAGGGGGAGAGGGCCGGGGTGAGGGGGAATCTCCGCAACGTCTGGCACCTTCGAAGCCACCAGAATCAGATAAAAACCCAGCAACAACAACCCCGTCACCGGCACCACCGCGTAAGGAATCCTCGCATAAAAGAAAAGGTTCGTCCCCAAGCCAAACACCAGCGCCGCTCGATATGCGATCCCCTCCCCTGCGCCGAACAACAAAAGAATCCTGTAAAACACCACCGCCGCCGCCGCCATCGAAAGTGCAATCAACAACTCCAAAAACCAGATCGAAGCATGAAACCGAAAAAGATCGTCTTTGTTCAGCGCGGGATCGAATGAAAGATAGCCCGCCTGCACCAGCGGCTGGCATTGCTGGTCCAGCCTGCGCCGCACCTGCTGGTCCAGCTTGCGCGCCAGCCCTTTAGGCACCAGCGAATAGCCCGCATCAAAAAGCCCCACCGGCGCCACCGCCAAATAACCCATCCCGGGCGCCGCGCAGGTGTAATAATGCGCGCGATAAAACGACTTATCCACCGTGTTCCAGTGCCACGTATCAATGGCATTGCGTCCCTCGTAAAGCAGCGCCCGCGCATGGGCCACCACCCGCGCCCCCTGCGTTCTCCCCGGCCCGAAGCTCAGAAAAAAAATGAAGACTACCGACAGAATCGCAAAAATCCCTGCCTCCTCCCGACTTCGGAACACACCCAAAAACCGCCTGCCGAACTGGCGTCCAGCCTTAGTTTCTGTTGCGGGATTCGATTTAGCCGAAAGAATGTCCACCTGCGAAAAACTACAGCCTACCCCGCCCCGCGCCCCGCCTTCAAGACGAATCGAGAATTGCGGATCGGAGCGCGGACGGCCTCGTCCGCGCATTTCCCGATTGCTACAATCGCGCGCACAAGGCTGCGCTCCAGTACCGCAGTCGCACCTCCTCCACTTAGTCGCAAACTTAATCGCAAACTTAGTCGCCTCCGATGCGTTCTCTGCATTCTTTTCCGGCTATGGGTTTGCTTCAGTCTCTCAAGTCCCAAGCTTCGCCGGGCTTCGACGCAAAAAACTGAGCACTTACGACCCAACCCCAGGATACTACTGGCTCAGCTACATCGAGGACGATCCGCACGCTTACCAGGCGCTGCTTGGCTCCCCCAGCGGTGGGGTGGTCAGTTTCCCGCATCTCCTGGGCACGACTCCGGAATACTACACCGCGACCACGCTGCTCCGGCAAACGACCGAAGACGGCAGCCTGGCTGGGTTCGTTCGAACCTACGCCAATGGCGTCGTGGACTCCTACCAGTATATTCCGCCTGACGTGCTCCTGCCCGACAACAACATTCCCGTGTTCCTGTCCACCCGGACCGATGCGTTTGGCCGCGTGCTCCTGAGCTTCCAGTACGAGGAGGATAGCGTGCCCGGCGTCGGCTACGTAGTCCGCCTGAAATCGGTCAAAGATTCCGATGGCCGGTTGTGCTTGCTCGATTACACAAATTCGGCTGCGCCCTCCCTCATCACCACGGTGACCGATCCGTTCGGGCGCACAGTCATTCTCAAATACGATAACAACAGCATGCTCACGAACATCACCGAGGTCGCGGGCCTGAGCAGTTCAGTCCGTTACTCCAATGGCTGGGTGACTAATCTCACGACCCCTTCCGGCACAACCAGCTTCTACCATTTCAACATTGATCCGCCATGGAGCGGCTCGGAAACCGTCTTGCGAGCCATCACGGTTGTGGATGCGGCGGGCGGCACGAACATCTACGGCCTCTGGCAGACCGCGACCAATAGCAGCCTGCCCGATTTCAGCAGCGCCCTGCTAAGCGCTCTTCCCGATTCAACCTTTGACGATGCCGCGCCCTACCTTGTGTTCCGGAACAGCTTTCACTGGGGCCCGAGACAGGCAGCCGGGCTGCCCACTGATTTTTCGACTTTCGGCAGCAGCCAGTTCGTGCGCGCGCGCATGCGCCACTGGCTACACGCCGGTGACAATTGCGACTATAACCAGCTCATCAGCCAGACCTTAAGCATCCAGGTGGAACCCAGCCCGGACGGAGTCAATCCGGGACAGATGACTTTCTATGACTACGCGGGAAAAATTTGCAATTTTCACGAAGGCACCAACTCGCTGCCTTCTGCCATCGCCCGCGTTTTGCCCGACGGCTCCGTCAGCTACAGCACTTATGACCGCGACCAGTGGCAGCGGCCGACAACCGTCACCGAAACATACTCCACCGGCTACGGGGCGACTCCACGTACCCGTTCATGGCAATACCTCTATAGCGACGACGGGATAGATCTTGTTCAGGTCCTTGGCCCCCGCAACGAAACTCTGGCAGGCTTCGCGTACACCAATCATGCGGTGTTGCGGGCCACCAACTCCTTGAGCGACGTGACTTCCTACACGCTCGACCTGCAAGGCCGCGTCACCAGCATCAAAACTCCCGCAGGGCTGACTACCACCAATCGTTATTTTGCCACCGGCACATACACCAACTTCATTCAGATGACGATTGATATGGAAATAAATCGCACGAATTCGTTCATTTTCACGAATGATCTCGTCGCGGTCCACACCGACGAGCGCGGGCTTTCGACGACAAACCTGTATGACCCGCTCAACCGGCTCACCGCCAGCATCAATCCTCTAGGCGCGGTTTCCTACACCTGTAACAAACTGGACCTCGGCCAGGTGCAGGACCGCATGGGCTTCAGCACCTGGTTTGGGTATGATGGACTGCGACGGAAGATCGCGGAAACGAATGCCCTCGGCTACTTCACCCTTTACAATTACTGCACGTGCGGTGCGCTGGATTCCATCCAGGACGCTGCCGGCCATTTTACGCTTTTCTACTATGACAAGGCCGGGCGGCGCACGGCCAGCGTTTACGCGGACAGCTATGCGGTGACCAATAATTTCAATCTCTTCGGCGAGGTCACGAATACGGTGGATAGCGCCGGTTACAGCGTCACCAATTGGTTCAACAACCAGGGCCTGCGCTGCGCCGTCAGCAACGCCGTCGGGCGGGTCAGCGCCCTGGCTTTCGACGATGAAGACCGCGCCACCAACAGCGTTGATGCCAACGGCGTGAGCGTGGCATCCACATTCGACGAACTCGGGCGTGTGCTCACGCGCTCTTACCCGGATGCCGGAGTCGAGCAATTCAAATATTCCGCCGCAGGCCTGATGGCCTACACCAATCAACTTGGCTTCGGCGCCACTTACACCAATGATGTAGCCGCCCGAAAAATTGCGGAGCGAAACGCCAATTCCGAAGTGACTCGATTCAGCTACAGCGCAGCCGGCGATCTGCTCACGCTCACCGACGGCAAACTCCAGACGACAACCTGGTACTACGATAAGTTTGGCCGCGTCACAAACAAACTGGATCAAACGAGCACATCGGTCCTTCAGTACACGTACGACCTTGACGGACGGCTCACAAACCGCTGGAGCGCGGCCAAGGGCAACACCGCCTATAGCTACAGCGCCGTGGGCAACCTCTACTGCGTCCAATACCCGAGCTCCGGCAGCGTGTGTTTCGAGTATGACCCGCTCAAGCGGATGACCAACATGGTTGACTGGCTGGGCACGACCTCCTATAGTTACGATAGCGCCGGACAGCTTCTCAGCGAGACCTGTCCATGGGCGAGCACAGTCGTGAGTTACACTTACACGAACCGTTTGCGGCAGAGCATGACCGTCCAAACTCCGTGGTCGGCCACCTGGTCACAGACCAACGCCTACGACTCGGCTCGGCGCTTCAAAAACATCATCTCCCCAGCCGGCACCTTCACCTATTCTTACCTGGCTCCGGTTTCGCAAAAGCCGGCTTCCATTTCGCTGCCCAACACGGCTGCGATCACGAACGTGTTCGACTCCGTCGCCCGCCTGAAGAGCACCACCCTCAAGCACAGCGGCGGCACGGTCCTGGATTCCGCCTCATACACCTATAACGCAGCCAGCCTGCGCACGGGCTACACAAATGCCGCTGGCGACACAGTGGCCTATACCAACGATCCGATCGGCCAACTTCGAGCCGCTCTCAGTTCGGTCAGCGGCGAGAGCCGGGGCTATGCTTATGACAGCGCCTGGAACCTGAATTACCTGACCAACGGCGATGGCACAACCGGTGCGTTCACCGTTGACAGCCTCAACCAACTCACCAGCGCGCCGCCCGGCTCGTGCGGTTATGACGCGAATGGGAACCTGATCAGCCAAGCCGGCGTGGTAGGGCCTTGGGGTAGCCCAGGCAACGTCACTTATTGCTACGACGATGAGAACCGGCTGGTGAGCTGGATCTGGACTGATCCGAACGAAACTCAACTGGGCTGCAGCGATACGCCGCAGACCTACGATGATTGGCGCACCGATTTCGTCTATGATGGCCTGGGCCGGCTCCGCCAAACCACCGATTACGATAACTATTGGGGCACCGGCTGGAACCCCGCCACGCCTAACCAGTACGCCTATGACGGCTGGCTGGAGGTGAGCGAGTCCACGGACGCAAACTACACCCGCGGCCCGGATCTGAGCGGAACCCTTCAAGGAGCCGGAGGCATCGGCGGACTGTTGGCAGGCACCTATGCCTCGGGTGGTCATCTCTACGCCCACAGCGATGGTAATGGCAATCTCACATGCCTGCTCGACGACAGCCAGAACGTGGTAACCACCTACCGCTACGACCCGTTCGGCAACTTGCTTCCCGGCAGCGGCCAACTTGGCCACGGGCTCTCCAGCAAGCAATTCTTCCCGAATAATGGGCTATATTACTTCGGGTACAGGTTCTATGCCCCGAGCTTGCAGAGGTGGATAAATAGGGATCCGATCAGTGAGCTGGGGTTTGAGGAGCTTCGGGATGCTCCACTGGATATCATGGCGTCCATCGCAGGTGGCGAGAGGGTTAATCTGTTTCGATTTGTTGGCAATTGCCCCCAGGGGCGCTTCGATAAGTGGGGTTTGAAATGGGAGAGCCATTGGCCGTCGGACCTCGTAGACACGTGCTTGAAGTGCGGCCAGGCCGCAGCCCGAGTCGCCTGCTGCCTCCATGCCCAGAGGGTGTGCAATGACGGCTGCGACGCGGACTATGGAGCGGGCGCCGAAGGTGGGGGCGGCGACGAGGATCCGCGCGGCCTAGCAGCCTGCTTGGCTGACTGTGCCAAGAACACCAAAAAGTGCGCAAAAGGTATAAGGGGCAAGAAGTAATAGCGACCACCTAGTTTACGAATCCGAGATCTGCCAATGAAGATGCTCAAAGCACTTGTGAGTGCAAACCGCAGTACCTTCGGCCCGCCCATCCGGACGAGGCGGATCGTTATGGGGGCATGCTTGCTCCTTCTTGTGTCACTCGGGGCTTGGCCACGTTCAGGGCAACAGCCGAGTCCGCTTAGCCCGAACTCTAGCGAACTGCTACGCAATGTGGGCCTCCTGCGCGATTTGGAAGCAGGTAATGCCGAACTGGTTCGTCAAAAGCTCATGGAGGACAGCATGGAACGAATTGTTTTTATCCTGGACGAACTAGGGTACACCACCAACAAGGACTCCTTGTATAGTGATCCCAGCCTTCGGGCGGCGTCGAAGTACTGGGGCAGCGGGCCCCTGCCCCAAGGCCTGCTCACTCTCGAACTCGATTATCCGGTAGTTAGCAATCGAATTGCCGTAGCGTTAGCGACAGTCGCCACCGAGCAACGCACCCGCGCCAAAAGGGGGATAGTTGATAGCGATGGGGCCAACCAGGGTACCGGGGGCCTTAAGTCGAGGGGTACGAATGCTCCGTAAAGTAAAGGAGTCGCCCATGCGAGGGTCGAGTCGCCCATGCGAGGGTCGGTCCTCACTTTTTAAACTTCCCACGCCAACCCACCAAGCATCCTCTGGGTTGCCGCGCTGCTATCGTAGGTGTTACGTGTTACGAACTTTTTTCTCGTCATAAAAGTGGCCGAACTGGCGTCGAAGGGATTTTAGCGGTCCGACCACACTTGCGTCATAAATAGGCGGGAGAAAGGGTCAGACCATAGCATGGTTCATTTCCGCTCGACAAATCTGGCGGCAACAGCAGGAAAGGTAGTTTTACATAATCGCGCAAATTATTTGCATTACACATTTCTTATGCAACGTTCATCCCGTGAGCGCACAAGCATGTTCGGCTCAGGCGCGGCGGAGTTCTTTAGCGAAAATGCCCGCCTCCTTTCTCGCACGGCTTCCCAGCACTTTGTCCTCCACTTTGTCGTGTTGCGCCGGGCCGTCGGCTTTGGACTTTGGACTTTGGACTTTGGACTTTGGACTTTGGACCAATGCGTTGGCAGCCATTTTGACCAAATTTGACCAAATTTGACTAAATTTGACCAAAAAAGTTTTTTCTAAGAACCTTCCTCCAGCTCTTGGCGTGTTCGGCGAGCGCCCTAACTAACGCGCGCCGATCCGCCCGCGCTCTTTGACATCTTAACGGTTTTTCCACGTCTGAGCATCAGGACGCCAACGCGGCCCCCTCAGCGAGGCGCCGGGTTTCCTCCCCGGCGCCTCGCTCCAGGCAAAAGTGTTCACAAGAAAACCCCGGGTCTTTGTCCGTTTGCGCCTTTGCATCTTTGCGTCTTTGCGTTAAAACCGATTTGCGGAGTTCGAAGCTTGAACTTTGAACT
>PSRM01000141.1 GCA_003176045.1 Verrucomicrobiota bacterium
GGCTCCTATGAGACGCGCGGACGAGGCCGTCCGCGCTCCTATCCGCGGCGAAGTCATTTACGAAAACGTCGGCTTCAGCTATCAGCCGGGGCTATCTGTGTTGCGCAACATCGCGCTCCACGCTTGCCCAGGAGAAATGATCGCGCTGGTGGGGCCGACGGGCGCCGGGAAGTCCACGCTCGTCAATTTGTTGCCGGCCTTTTACGAAGCGGATTGCGGGCGGATCACCATAGATGGCCAGGACATCAGCGGCATCTCGCTGGAATCTCTGCGCGCGCAGATCAGCGTCGTCAGTCAGGAAGCGTTCCTTTTCAACGGAACCATTCGCGAGAACATCCTCTATGGCCGGTTGGATGCGACCGAGGCCGAACTCATGGCCGCATCGCGCGCGGCCAATTGCCACGAGTTTATCGAGCGCTTGCCCGACAAGTATGATTCACGGGTGGGAGAACGCGGTGTGAAACTGAGCGTGGGGGAAAAGCAGCGCGTCAGCATTGCCAGGGCGCTCTTGAAGAACGCGCCAATCCTGATTCTGGATGAAGCGACCGCCAGCGTGGATACCGCCACCGAAAAACTCATCCAGGAAGCACTCGAACGACTCATGGCCAATCGCACCAGCTTTGTAATTGCCCATCGCCTCAGCACCATTCGCAAGGCCGACCAGATCCTGGTGATCAACCACGGGCAGATCATCGAACGTGGCACTCATGAAGAATTGGTGGCCTCAAATGGCCTCTACAGCAAACTGGCACGCGTGCAAGGCACGATGTTTATCGAGGAAAGCTTCGAACGACTGGGGACTGTGGAGAGTGAGAGTCAGTAGTCAGTAGTCAGTAGTCCGTAGTCAGTAGTCAGTAGTCCGTAGTTAGTGGTCAGTGGTCAGTAGTCAGTGGTCAGTGGTCTCGAATGAATGAGTTGGGCAAATTGCTGGTCATCGTGGGCCTCGTCATCGCGGCGATAGGCGTGCTTTTGTGGACTGGCGTCGGACGGGGTTGGCTGGGGCGTTTGCCGGGAGATGTCCATTACAGCCGCGGGAACTTTTCATTTTATTTCCCGATTGTGACCTGTTTGCTCCTGAGCCTGCTGCTAACCTTGATTCTCTGGCTGTTTCGCAAATAGCGTTTGTTCGTCGCGAAAAGCCAGGCGCATCAGCCAGGGCGCGCCGCGGACCATCCACCAGGCGATCAGAAACGGCCAGCCCACAAGCCAGAGCGCACGAACAAAGTTCGGAAACATGAAATGCGGCATCAGACTCCTGAAATTCTCGACCGCAATTGGCACCGAAGTGAGCCCCTGATATAGAAAGATCAGGCCAATGAGGCGAACGATGAGATTGAAGATGACCCGAGTCGCCAGAAGTGAGGTTTCTTTTGTGAACATGCCGGCCAGAAATTGAAGTAGAATCAGCTCAGTTGGCAAGCGAAGTCTTTGGTTCGATCTGGCCTGGGGGTGCATCCTGATACTGCCACTGTGCAGGAGCGCGGCATTTATGCCGCTTCACCGTCCGCAGCGAAATGAACGGGCCTGATAACCCGGGCGCTTCGGTGCGTTCGAGGCGTGAAGCGGCATAAATGCCGCGCTCCGTCCGCAGCGAAATGAACGGGCCTGATAACACAGGCGCTTCCGTGCGTTCGGGGCATGAAGCGGCATAAATGCCGCGCTCCGTCCCCCCAGCGGCCCCTTGTCATCTCTTTTGATGACATGCGTAACAGCGGACTTTGACTAGGCTTCTCTAACTCTCTAAAGGCAGCATGGGCTTGCGTCTCGTAAAATTATGCCTGCTTGCCATGCTGACCGCCATGGCGGCAGGAGGCTGCTCGAAACATTCCGCGCCCGTCGCAACTACATCGGCAAACCTGGCGCGGCAGGAGGATTCAAACGCCGTGCCCGTGCCGGCTCCATCGCCTCACGGGCCGGGACCCACGTCTGAACCTGCTACGGCGGCTGTGATTACAGATTCGGGCGACACGGATGCCACGCTCCGCCAGCTTTCTGTGGAATTGCGCCGGTACGTGGTCCGAAGCCACAGCGTGCCGAAAACCTTCGAAGAGTTCGCGGCAAAATCCCATGTGCAGATGCCCCCGCCGCCGCCGGGGAGCAAATACGCAATCCAAAACCAGGCCGTTGTGCTGGTGAAACTGTGAGAACTCCGACCACAGACCACGGATCAATGACCACAGACCACAGACCACAAGACTACGAGACCACAGGACCACAAGACCACGAGACTACAGGACCAAAAGACCCACAGGACCACAACCACAGGCCACGGATTATGGACTACGGACTACGGACTACGGACTACAAGGGCTTTACTCTGATCGAACTGCTGGTAGTCATCGCCATCATCGCCATCCTGGCCGCTCTCTTGCTGCCCGTTCTTGCCTCGGCAAAAGCCAAGGCCTTTAGAACACAATGCGCCTCGCAATTGAAACAGCTCGGCGTTGGGTTTCACCTCTTCGCGATGGACAACGACGACCGTTATCCGCCCGCGGGCTATGGCACCAGCAACGGGCAATTGGCCTGGGATAGCTGGATCCACAATTACATAGGCGGCATTGCCCCGGTGAACGATTTGATCACCGGCGAGACGCCCACTGGACTATGCCCAAAGGTTGAACTCTGTCCCGCTGACCGTATCCCGACGCTCGAGAACGACCCGCAGTGGGGTTGGGTGAAATGGGGCATGCGCAGGTCCTACGCGATGAACAGCGTAGGCCCTAATTGGAGCGTTGATTACCAGGTCTCCACTGCCAACCAAAGGTACCCCTTGCCGGACCTGACCTGGCCTGGCCGGCAGGGCGTGGGAATCTATTGGATGGACAATGGTCTGCCTCTCTGGGGTCTGCCGGATTGGAATGCGCGCGGCTATAAAACCGGCGTGGTCAAAGATCCTGCCGGAACAATCCTCCTGGCCGAAGAACCCAACATCCAAAATGTCGTCGGCAATATCTGGCCTTGTATTTGCAACGGCCCGTATGCCCCGTCCTCGAGCGATCTCTACCAGATTGATCCCAGCCCCGACGCAAAGAATTTCGGGAACAACCAATACGGCCTTCACAGCCGGCGGTTCAACTATCTCTGTCACGATAATCACGTCGAGGGCCTCAAAATCGAGCAGACCGTCGGCATCGGTACGCTGACCAGTCCCAAGGGGATGTGGACAGTGACCCCGGGGGACTAAGTGCTCTCGGACATAATTTCGGTGACGTATCGTAGGGCAGGCTTTCGAGTCCCGCTCAGCGGGATGAGGGCGGCTTTTAGCCGCCCGACAGCCGCCGGGCTGAAAAGCCCGGCTCACCGGCAGCCTGGAAAGGCTGCCCTACGTCTTAAGCGGTTCGTTTACCAAGCCGAAAGATGGCTTGCGGAAACAAAGAATGGCGAGATTCTGTTTGCGCCCCATCCAATTCGCTTACGGCCGGGCAAATATCGCGAACCCGATGCGATGATTTGGCGCAGTGAGCACAAGGATCGAATGGGAGAACGAGAAAGCGGACCTCCCGATGTGGTCGTAGAAATCATATCTCCGGGCAATGAGCCCCACGACATCGAGACGAAATTCCGGGAATACGCCCAGGCCGGCATTCCCGAATATTGGATCGTCCAGCCAGCCGCTCGCGCGATCTCGATTTATTCGCTCCAGGACCGCGCTTATCGCCAGGCAGGCCATTTTGTGTCAGGCCAGCTCGCATCGTCTCGCGTCCTGGCAGGTTTCGACATCAGCACAGAAAACCTATTTGGGGACGAGGGCCAGTGACAAGGTCGGCGCAAGTCCTCGGTGCCCACTACCTGCTCAACCGATAAAACGCAGCCCCCGAGCTTATGCCTACCGTCGCGCTCCGGTTCGTCTCGTCATCGCTCATCGGAGCGGACACTGGTCCCCAGCTCGAAGCCGCCAGGTTCGCTGTCTGTTGCAGGGTGTAACCGATATACGGCGACGGCCACGAAATCACCGCGTTCGTTCCCGAGGCGCCTCGCGCGATCGTCAGCGCCAGCGGTGGCGCATTCGTCGGCAGCACCAGCGTGTTGTACGAGATCGTCCCGCCCGTCCACGAAAAATGTCCGCAACCGTTGGTGAGCGTGATCACGTCCGCCACGAGCGCTCCCCCGGTCATCGTGAAGGTCCCGTTGCGGACCTCCAGGACGGCGGTTTGCCCCGCGTTGGTCACGTAAAGCGAGCCGCCTCTCAACGTGGGCTGGCCCAGGGCGCCGCTGGCGCAATCGCCCACCACCACGTTGCTCGAGATCATCACCGTGCCGCCCTCGTGCAGGTACGTCCCGGTGAACCCGGGCGTGTAACCCACAAACATGCTGGTCGCCAGCGCTGTCCCGCCGGAGATGTGATACCGCGCATTATGCCCTTCCCCGATCACCAGACTGGCCGGGGCAACATCCAGCAACCCGCCGTCCTGTTCGCCGTCATTGGTAGTAAACCCGCACGCGCCGCATTGATTCTGCGGGCGTATCGTCACGGTCCCGCCGGTGGTCAGGTGGAGAAATCCGCTCGCGCCCGGCGTCGTGCCGCCCAGTTTGATCTGGCTCGCCTGAACGCTCCCGCCCGTCCCCACAGTCAAGAAGCCCTGGCCCATCGAGCCTACGCTGACGGTGCCGTTGGTGGCCGTGAGCGTGCCGCCGGTGATGGATGCCGACGCGGTCGTCGTCGAGTTGGACGGCGCCAGGGAGATGTCCCCGTTCACCTTGAGTTGGCCGCCGGACATGCTAATGGTGCCCACGGACGCCGCCCCACCGCCGGCTATCAAACTGCCCAACTCGACCGACCCGCCGGACATCGTCATGCTGGCCACATTGGCCGTGCCCAGGTTCATCGGACTGTCGGGGGCGCTGATCGCGCCGCTGACAACCTGCAACATGCCCGTCGCCCCACAGGAATTATAAGCCAACCCACACGCGTTGCAGCCGCCGTTGTGGATGATGTTCATAATGCCGCCGCTGATCAGGACGGTGCCGCTTGAACCAACGCCGACTCCGGCATGGACACTTTGGGCGATCATCGTGCCGCTGTTCAGTGTCAGGCTGCCGCAACCGCCGTTGGCGCCAACCTGCACTTCGGGCACGTTGGTGGCAACCATCAAGCCGCCGTCGAGGTTGACGGAGCCGGAGGAGTTGGTGCCGGCCCCCACAATCAGGCCGGTTTGCAGGACCATTAATGCGTTGGATTGGAGCTGAAGCACGCCGCGGCCTCCAAGGCTCGACCCAAGCACGGCACTGCCGAACCGGGCGGTTCCGTTGGAAATCGTCATGCTGCCGGTGCCGGAGCCATTGTTGGCCGTGCCGTCGTTGCCCAGTCCAAGAGCGTTAGTGACGATGATGAATCCACCGTCCCTGACCTCCACGCTGCCCGAGGCGAACGCGCCCGCGCCCAGGGACATGCTGGCGCCCACGGTGAGGCGCGAGTTGTTGGTGACGTGGACGGTGATAGAGGAGCTGTAGTGGCTGGCTCCGGCGAAGGTGTCGCCGATGCGAAAGATGGCGTTGGTGCCGGACACAGCCAGCACGTTGGGTCCCGAGTTCGTCGAACCGCCCGCGTCAATGACGGTGGCGCTGACCGCGCCGTTGGAGACAATCAAGCTGCCCGAGCCGGCGGCATTGGTGCCGTCGTTGCCCAGGCTGAGGGGCCCGTTGGTGACCGTGAGGCTGGCGGCGTCGCCGACGACGACCACCGGCGAAGAATTGCTGAGGGAACCAATGACGAAGTTGGTCGCCGCCACGAGTGAGCCGGACGACAGGGCCACGGCGGTGTTGGATTCCATCTGGAACGGGCCGCTATATTGGAGGGTGCCGCCAAGGTTGGTGAGCCCGCCGCCGTTGGTCAGAATGAGCGCGTTAATCTGCATCAGGCCGCCGTCCAGCGTCAGCGCGCTGCTCGCGCCGAGGCTGATGGCGGCGTTGCCCGTGCTGTTTGTGACCGTGAGTGCGCCGCCGGCGGACACAGTAACGCTGCCGGCGCCGCCGTTGTTGCCATCCACGATGCTGGCTGAGGAATAGACGTTGCCGCTGTTGATGTTGAGCGCGCCGCTAGTGCCCGGCCCGTTGCCGAGCAGGAAGCCGCTGGACTGCACCTGGCCGCCGGCCACGGTGAGGCTGCCCGCTCCTCCCACGCCGATGGAGATGGGAGTGTTGGTATTGAGCAGTGTGCCGCTGTTGAGCAGTACCTTGCCTGAACTGCCGGCCCCGTAGCCGACATTCAATCCGTTGTGTCCGCCATTGAGCGCCTGTAACGTGCCACCCTCGATTGTGTAGCTGCCGCTGGACCCGGGGTTTAGGGCCACGTAGATGTCGTTCGCCGTGAAGGTGCCGCTGACCTGAGTGACCGTCCCAGTACCGCTCTCGCCGATGTAGGCCGCAGAGCAGGAAACGGCGCCGTTGCTCAGCAACATCGAACCGGAAGCGCCGGCTGTCTGCCCCAGATGGAGCACGCCCACGATTACGTTGCCGACGAGATTTGTCAGTGTTCCCTGTGGCCCGGGCACCGCCCCCACCACCAGGTGGCCGCATGAGAACGTGGCGCCATTGTCAAGGGTAAGGCTGCCGGAACCGCCGTTGCCGTCATACACCTGGCCTATGTTCGGCGAGGTAAATACGCCACCGTCCATGGTCATTATGCCCGTCCCGCCCACGTTGCCGATGACGAGTTGCGAATTGGTCATGGAGCTGTTGTAGAGATTGAGGGTGCCGGCGGCGCTTTTGCCCACGGTCACGCTGTACACATTGAAAATGCTGTTGGTGAGGGTGAACGTGCTCGATTGGGAAACGCCGATGTTGAGGTTCGCTCCGGAGTTAAACACGCCGATGTTCGGCGCCAGGATGTAGCTCGAACTCGCCAGCGTAAATCCGTCAAAATCAAAACCGCACGCGGAACAACCGAAATCCGCGCCTGCCACTTCGAACGTCGAGTTGGTGATGAGCAATGTGCCTCCCAGCAGCGAGAATCCGCCTTCAACATCGAGAGGCGGCCCGGTCTGGACGTTGCTGAGCAGCAGCGTATTGCCACCGCCCACGATGAGGTCGGTCACGGCCATGTTTGTCGGGAAGCTGGTCCTGCTGACGGCGTCCACGGTCACCGTCTCCGGCCCGGCGTTGGTGATAAAGCAAAACTGGTAGTAGCCGGGCCCGACGCCCAGCGACCAATTGGTGGCCGTTTCCCACTTGCCGCCGGCGGCATTGGTCCACACGTTGGTTTGGGCCAGGGCGGTCGTGGCCAGGCACACAGTCAGGATGAGAGGCAGGGTCTTCATAGCTCAACAATTCGGTCTTGGATAACAATGCACGTGTCGTTCCCTGGCGGGTGGATCCCTTGTTAGAGTGAAACAAAGTAGCGTAACGGTAGGTGCTTGTCGAATGAGGGTAATTCCCCGAGGCTGGCGGGGACGGCCCTTGGTCAACGCGCGATGGCCCCTTGGAACTTCTCGAATCTCGTCTCGATGTCCCCGAGCCTTTTGCGCAATTCTGTTACTTCCGCTTGGAATTCAGCGCTCTCCGTATCCATTTTCTGATTGAGCCCCTGGATGGCAGCCAAAGCAACCCCCTCCTCATCCACGGTAGCGATGTGCTTATCATCCGGGCCAACATTGAACGCGGCATAGAAGTCCTGTGCTACAGGCCCGATGTGGCGCGTTGCCGGGTCTTGCTTATAATACCAATTGGAGATCGGCAGGCTGGCTACACGTTTCAAAATATCCTGGGCGTCGATAGGCGAGAACCTTTCCTTTGCATTTCTATCGCTTGTGCAGCAGATGCTCCCATTCACGGACAGGCCGGCGCTCGACAGTATCGCGCGGTCGGCGCCTCCAACCCGGAAGTTTATCTCATCTGACCGCGACTGATAACCAATCTGTCCCACGGGGTTGCCGCTGCTATCAATGAAATTAATTGCCCCGAGGTAGGTGGGTGGTGACGATGTGTAATTATTGATTAATTGAATGACCGAGCCATTGGCGGAACTGTCAGACAACAAATTGACGTAGGCCTGCGGCTCCTCGATCATAAGAGGGACAGCGGTGTAAGCCGATGTGCCTATCCCCAGGTGGGTGAAGGTGGCGCTATTTCCATACATAGTGCTGCTTATCGATAGATCCCCGCTTACAGATACCGTCCCCTCAAAATACCCCGCGTAACCGCTAGTTGCGTGGCCATAAACTCCGTAAGAGGCGTAACCCGAATTTGTGTACACAAAGCCAAGCGCGCCGAATGTGCCGTTCCCAGTGTAAATGCCTTTTACAGCCGCCGCGCTAACGTTTCCCAGGTTGTCCGCAGACAGGGCGCCGTAAACGCCAATTTTGCTTCCGCTGGTCTCGACATCAAGCCGCCCACC